>NZ_JBSFTC010000058.1:0-47137 GCF_053590415.1 Nonomuraea sp. NPDC003201 | reverse complement strand
GGCGGCCGAGCGGGAGCCGCTGGACGAGCTGCTGCAGGCCCGGCTGGTTCAGCTGCTGGCCGCGACCGGCCGCCGGAGCGCGGCCAGCGACCATTATCTCCAGGTCCGCGCCCGGCTGGCCGAGGATCTGGGCATCGACCCGGGGCCGGAGCTGACGGCTGCGGGAGAGGACGTGCTGCGCCGTCCGGGCCCCCACGGGGCGCACGCGACCATGACCGGGCCCGCCGGGCCCACAGCGCGGCCGAGCACGATCAGGCCCATCCAGCCCGGAGCCTGGGCGAGCGTGGCCAGGCCCGCTCAGCTGCCCGCCGATCCGCCGGTCTTCGAGGGGCGTCACGCGGAGCTGGCGCAGCTGCCGTCCCTGGAGGAGGACCACGCCGGGCCGGACGCCGCGCAGGTCAGGGTCATCTGCGGCATGGGCGGCATCGGCAAGACCACCCTGGCCGTGCACTGGGCGCATCAGGTCGCCCACCACTACGCCGACGGGCAGCTGTTCCTGAACCTGCGCGGCTTCCACCCCAGCGACCAGGCGATGAGCGCCGGTGAGGCACTGGACGCGCTGCTGGCCGGCCTCGGCGTGGCCGCGGAGGAGATCCCGATCGACGTGGAGGCGCGGACCGCGCTGTTCCGCGACCGCGTCGCCGGACGGCGGATGCTCCTGCTGCTCGACAACGCCCGGGACGCCCGCCAGGTACGCCCGCTGCTGCCCGCGTCCCCCGGCTGCCTCGTCATCGTGACCAGCCGCAACCGGCTCGACGGGCTCGACAACGCCCACCCGCTGGTCCTGGAACCGCTGCCGGCCCGCGAGGCCGCCGACCTGCTGCGTGCCCGGCTGGGCGCGGCGCGGGTGGAGGGGGAGCCGGACGCGACCGCCCGGATCCTGTCCCTGTGCGGCGGGCTGCCGCTCGCGCTGGTCGCCGTCGCCGCCCACGCGCTGACCCACCCGTCCTTCACGCTGGCGTCCATCGCGGCCGAGCTGCGCCAGGCGCGCGGCAACCTGGACGGCTTCACCGGCTTCGACGCGACGGCGGCCCCGCAGGCGGTGTTCTCCTGGTCCTACCGCGCGCTCACCCCGGCGGCGGCCCGGCTGTTCCGGCTGCTCGGCACCGCGCCGGGGCCCGACATCAGCGCGTCGGCCGCGGCCGGACTGGCCGGCCTGAGCCTTTCCGGCGTGCGCCCGCCGCTGCTGGAGCTCACCGCCGCCCACCTGCTCACCGAGCACGTGCCGGGCCGCTTCACGTTCCACGACCTGATCCGCGCGTACGCCGCCGAGACGGCCGCCGAGGAGGAGGCGGATCACGATGTCACGGCCGCCCTGCACCGGCTGCTGGACCACTACCTCCGTACGGCGCACCGCTGCTCGGAGCTGATCAAACCGGGCCAGAACACGATTCCCTTCCCCGAGCCGCGGGACGGCGTCGCCCCGGACCCGATCGACGACACGGTCCAGGCGCTGGCCTGGTTCGGCGCCGAGGAGGATGCCGTCCTCGCCGCCGTCGAGCACGCCGCCCGGCTCGGGCTCGATCACCATGTCGCGCATCTGGCCTGGTCGGCGCATACGTACCTGATCCTGATGCGCCCCGCGGAGCGGGTGCTGGCGCTGGCGCGGACCGCGGTGCGGGCCACGGAGCGGCTCGGTGACCCGCGCATGCACGCCCACGCCCTGCACGCGCTCGCGTCGGCGTGCACGCGTGCCGGGCTGCCCGGCGAGGCGCACGACGCCTACCGGCGCGCTTTGAGCCTGTTCACCGAGCTGGGGGACGTGAAGGGCCAGTCCGTCGTCCATCTCGAACTGACCCGCCTGCACGACCGGCAGGGCCGTTACCAGGAGGCGCTGCGCCACGCGCGGCGCTGCCTCGTGCTGTCCCGCCAGGAGGGAGCGAGCCCGTTCGAGGAGGCCGGCGCTCTGAACGCGGTGGGCTGGGTGCTGATCCGGCTGGGCGAGCCGCGCGCGGGCCTGGCGTACAGCCGGCGGTCACTGAAGCTGCAGACCAACGTGGTCGGCCAGAGCTTCGTCCTCTACACCATCGGCTGGGCGCATCACCTCCTGGGAGAGCACCGTGCGGCGATCGACAACTACCGCAGGTCCCTGGCGCTGGGCGACGGCCAGAGCTGGCACGGTCGCGACCACGACGCTCTGGTGCTGGAGCGGCTCGGCGACGCCTGGCATGCCGCCGGTGATCCCGGCGCGGCCAGGTCGAGCTGGCGGGCCGCCCTGGAACGCCTCTACGACTCCCGGACCGAGGCCAGGGCGGCCCTCACCGCCAAACTCGACGGCGGATCACCCCAGGGGCAGGGCCGCCGGTCGCCGTGAGTGGTGCCTCAGCCCATGGGCAGGGCCGCCGGTCGCCGTGAGTGGTGCCTCAGCAGCCGGCTCAGCGCGGCGTCGCACTGTTCGACGCCTTCGCACACCCACGCCTGCCGCCTCGCGAACGCCTTGACCAGGCCGTGGTACCGGTAGGTCCCGCCCGGCCCGGCCAGCAGCAGGTGCGCGTCGACCAGCGACTCCAGCAGCCGGTGGGCCCGCGGTCGCGGCAGGCCGAGCAACGCCCCGACCGACTCCGCCGTCAGCTCGCCGTAGTCGGGCAGCGCGGCGAGCCGGAAGGCCGTGGCCTGCTGCGGATCGAGCCGGCTCTGGGCCAGCAGCAAGGGCGCCTCGATCAGCGCGCAGCCGTCGTTCGCGCCCGCGGGCCGGTACAGGTCGTCCTCCAGGCGCATGCGGACCTGCCGCACCGTCCAGTGCGGCCTGGCCTGCAGCAGGTCCGCGGCCACGCGTACGGCCAGCGGCTGGTGCGAGCACAGATCGACCAGCTCGACCGCGTCCTGCCGGTGCCCGAGGACCCGCCCGTGACCGGCCAGCCGGGCCAGCAGCTCCAGCGCGTCCGCCGGGGGCAGGGCGTCGAGCCCGATCCAGCGGGCGCCGGGCAGGTCGATCAGGTGCCGCCAGGTGGTGACGATCGCGGCACAGCCGGGCGCCGCCGGCAGCAGGTGGCGTACCTGGTCCGCGTCACCGGCGTCGTCCAGCAGGATCAGCACCCGCCGGTCGGCCAGCACGGTTCGCCACAGCGCCGCCCGCTCCTCCAGCCGGTCGGGCAGCCGATCCCCCGGCACGCCGAAGGAGCGCAGGAAGAAGCCCAGGACCTCGGCGGGGTCCGCCGGGCGACCGGCGGACGTTCCGAGATCCGCGTAGAGCTGGCCGTCCGGGAACCGGTCCCGCATCGCGTGCGCCGCCTGGACGGCCAGCGCGGTCTTCCCCACCCCGCCGAGCCCGGTGATCGCCACCACCGGCGTCCACCCGCCGGGACCGAGCGTGTCGTGGACGGCGGCCAGCTCCGCCTCCCTGCCCACGAAGCCGGGTGGCGCGGCGGGCAACTGGGCGGGCGGCCGCTCGGGCGCGACGGCCGGTCCCGGGCCCGGCACCGGCGGGTCGAGTCCGGGGTCCGCGCGCAGGATGCGCTGGTGCAGCTCGCGCAGGCCGGTGCCGGGGTCGATGCCGAGCTCCGCCGCGAGCAACCGCCGTACCTCGTCATAGGCGCCCAGCGCCTCCGCCTGCCGGCCCGACCGGTAGAGGGCGACCATCTGCAGCTCGCGCAGCCGCTCGCGCATGGGCTCGGCGGCGACGGCCTCGGCCAGCTCCTCGCTCGCCTCGGCGTGCCGGCCGAGCTCCAGGTCGAGCGACAGCCGCTCCTCCAGCGCGGCGACCCGGCGCTGGACCAGGCGGGTCCGCTCCTGGTCGACGTAGTCGCCGCGGGCCCCGCCCAGAGGCGGGCCCTGCCACAGCCGCAGGGCGCCGCGCAGCAGGCCGGCCGCCTCGGCCGCATTCCCCCGAGCCCGTACGGCCTGCGCCTCCCGCACCTGCCCGAGAAAGGTGTGCCAGTCCACGGACGCCGCGCCGGTGGAGATGACGTAACCGCAACCGGACGACCTGATCACCCGATCGTCGTCCTCGCCGGATGACACGACACGGCGCAGCCGGCACACATAGGTACGCACGACGGCCCGCGCGCTCTCCGGCGGCCGCTCCCCCCACAGCGCGTCCACGATCTCGTCGATCGACGCCGCCTCGCCCTCGCGTAACAGCAGGAAGGCGAGCAACGCCCGCTGCTGGGGTGCGCCGAGGTCGAGCTCCGCGTCACCGCGCCACCCCCTGACCGGCCCCAGCAGGGCGAACCGCAACCCCGTCCTCATGATCGATCGTTCCTCCCCCCATCGGTAAGACCCCTGGTCAGACCGCGGGAAATCGTAGGCCGCCCCTTGTGACCAAGGACTGACCGAAGTGTGACCGCGGCTCACCCTCGACGAGCCGCCACCAGTTCGGCGATCGACTCCAGGGCGTCGAAGCCGGCGATCTCCTCGCGCAGCTCCCGTGCGCGGGCGCGGTAGGACGGCGTCGACAGGACGGTGTTCACGGCCGAGCGGAGCGCGGCGTCGTCGGGTCGCGCGGTGGCCAGGTTGACGCCCGTACCGCTCCACTCGACCCGGGCGGCGATCAACGGCTTGTCCTCGGTGACGCCCGCGACGACGAGCGGGACACCGTGCCGCAGGGCGGTGTGCACCCCGCCGTAGCCACCGTTGGTGACCAGGAGGTCGGCATGGGGCAGCAGCAGGTCGAAGGGGATGAAGTCGGCCACCCGGGCGTTGCCGGGAACCGTCCCCATGAGGCTCCGCACGTCCTCGACGCCGCCCGGCCGCGCGGTGGCGGCGACCACGAGGACGTCCGAGTCGGCCAGGACGCGCAGTGTGGGGACGACCAGCTCCTCCAGGTCCACGTTCGCGAACGTCCCCTGTGTCGTCACCACGACCGGGCGGCCGTCCGACAGTTCCCTCCACCACGACGGCCGCTCGAAGGCCCCGGCGGGCGCCGACGGCAGGGGGCCGACGAAGCGGAAGGAGCTCGGGAGGTCGTCATGGGGGAACTCGAACCCGGGGACGGTCAGCTGCAGGTAGTGGTCGGGGACGGCGATCAGGCTGGTGAGCACGAACTCGGGAAGGCTCGCCCCGACCGACTCGAACAGCTTCTCCAGATGCTGCTGCGCGTCCACGTGGATCTCGGGGCCCCAGCCGGTCGCCGGGGGCGGCGGCGAGACGCCCACGCTGACGGTGATCGGACGCGTGTCCGGCCCGGAGGCCAGGGAGAGCGGCAGGGCCCCGAGGAACAGGTTGTCGGTGATCACCGCGGTGGCCGGGATGTCGGCCAGCAGCCGCCGCAGCGCCTCGTACTGGGCCGGAACCGGGTCGCCGAAGATGTGCTTGACGTCGAACCCGAGCTGGACCGGACCGGGAGGAAGCTGGCCGCGTTCGGGGAACTCCAGGTCCATCCGCCGGTCGTCGTAGTCGGCCTCCTCGGGGAGCGCCGTGAAGTACGCGCCGGCGGCCTCCGCACGCTCCTTGAACCTCGTGCCGCTGAGGAAGGTGACCTCGTGACCGCGCCGCACCAGATCGGCGGCGACGGTGAGGAGGGGAGCCACGTGCCCGTTGGCGGGCGTGGCGGCGATAATGATCTCGGGCATGGACATCTCCGCTGTCAGAACGTGAGAAACAAGCGGAGATCGTACGTTCGCCCTTGTGCATAACTAGTGACCAGATTCAACACATGCGAACGGCCGCCACCGGAGCCCGATGCTCCGGCGACGGCCGCGTCCGTGGCCTCAGGACCTGCTTTTCTTGCCCAGCATGCTCGTGGCGGCCGCCACGCAGGCGACGGCGAGGACGAGTTGCACGACGATCACCAGCCAGGTCTTCTCGCTGAAGCCGAACAGGTAGGCGATCCCGGTGCCGACCCCGGCGGCGACGATGCCCGCGGCGATGGTGGCGAACCAGCCGATGTCCTGGCGTCCGGGCAGGAGCAGCCGGCCGAGGCCGCCCACGACGGCCCCGCCGATCACGGCGCCGAGCAGGATGGTGAGCATTCCATTCTCCTTGTGTGAGTGTTTTCCGATGGGCCGGAGTTAGTTGCCGCTGTCCTGCTGGGCTAGGTCGCCGCAGGTGAAGCCCTCTCTGCGCTCGGGATCGAGCTGGATCCGGCTGAGGTTGGTGGTCTCCATGGGCCTGCGGAAGGTCTCGAGCTTGTCGCAGTCGTACATGACGTACGTGCCGTCGCTCTCGCCGAGCAGCATCATCCAGCGGCCGTCGTAGAGCGGCTTGTCGTCCTCGGCGCTCTTGACCACCGTCCACTGGTCCTGGAAGCCGACCGCGCCCAGCAGCTCGCTGGCCTGGCCGGTCTCCTGGACGTCGATCGCGCCTTCGACGAGGCTCAGGATGAGCAGGAACCCCAGGCCGACGCCGGTCAGACCGCCGACGATCACCTTCGTACCGGCGCGCCCGACGGGTTTGCGGCGCATGAGCCGGAACGGGATCAGGAAGGCCAGCACGCCCAGCCCCACCGCGACGACGACCATGACGAACAGGTCCAGCGTGCCGAAGATGCGGAAGATGCCCCAGTACGTCGCCCCGCACCACAGCGCCGCCGCCGTGGCGGCGATCCAGGGCCGCTTCCTGATCCCCTGGTAGAGCCTGTTCGCCGCGCCGCCGGTCAGCTTGTCGATCAGCCATGCCAGGCCGGCGATGACGCCGAGCAGCGGGAGGGCGACCAGCAGGAGCAGGACCAGGGTGCTCGTCAGCCGGCCGAGCAGGACCGACTGGTCGACGCCCACCTGCTGCGGGTTGACGCCGAAGACGGCGTACATCTGCTCGACGCCGATGTAGAGGACCGCGTAGAGCGCCACCGTGATCGGCACGACGACGGATCCGATGCGTTCGAGCAGCGCCATGACGCCGCCGCCGTCCTCCTGCGCCTGCTCCGGCTCCGGCTCCGGCTCCGTGGCGACGGCGCTCTCCGGAGCTTCGGGAGGGTACCGGTGCTCCGGCGATATCCGATGACTCGACATGGCCCACGACCGTAGGACCCGCCCGCATGCGGAACGTTGACGGCGCGTATACGCGGCGGCGGGGACGGGCCCGGGCCGCCTACTGCGGCTCGATGAGGTGATCGAGGAGGCGCACCCATCCCTTCTCCTCGAGCTTGCTGACCGCGTGGGAGATGCGGCTGGGCTTGGAGTTGGTCCAGTGCGCCGGCTCGCTCATGCGCATGGTCCGCTCAGGCGCCTCGGAGAGCAGGAACTGAATGGTTTCGCGCTGAAATAAACGCCGAGCCCGGCCCCGGGGGCGGGCCCGGCGGGTCCGAGTGTGGTCAGTATCGGAGCTTGCGCAGGTAGCGGTAGCCGACCTCCGCGGTCTGCCGGGGAGTCACGTCGGGAGTGTCGTTCTCGACGATGTACTCCTTCACCTGGTGCTTGTCGAAGATCCGCCGGAAGTCGATGGTCCCGGTGCCGAGGTCGGCCATGTCGCCGTCCAGGTGCCGGTCCTTGACGTGGAACTGCAGCACGCGCTGCGGCGCCCTGCGGATGACGTCGAGAGCGAAGCGCACCGGGTCGGCGGCGCCGCGTCCGACGCCGCCGGTGACCGCCCAGTAGATGTCGATCTCCAGGTGGACCAGGCGGGGGTCGAGCTCGGAGGTGAGCACGTCCCAGGGGGTCTTCCCGCCTCCGAGGTCGGTCGTGAACTCGTGGGCGTGGTTGTGGTAGCCGTAGCGCAGGCCGGCCGCGCGGGCGGCCTGCGCCTCGACGTTCATGCGCTCGGCCCACGCCTTCCACTCGTCCAGGCTGGTGGAGTTCAGGTAGGGGACGACCATGAAGGACTGGCCGAGGGTCAGCGCGTTGTCGATCTTCGTGTCCAGGGCGGCCTGGTCGGCGGTGAGGCCGTCGTGGCTGGAGCTGGCCCGGATGCCGAGCCCGTCGAGGAACGTACGGAGCTGCTTGGCCGTGCGGCCGAAGTAGCCGAGCGCGACCTCGATCTTCGGGTAGCCGGTCTCGGCCAGGTAGGCGAGGGTGGCGTCGTAGTTCTTGGCGAGGTCGTCGCGTACCGTCCAGAGCTGGATGCTGATCTGGTCCCGGGGGATGCGGTTCCTGCCGGGGTGGTGCGCGGTGGCCGCGGCGGCGGCCGGGGAGGCGGCGGCGACGGCGGCCGCCCCGAGTCCGAGGCCCGCGGCGAGCAGGGAGCGCCTGCTGGGGCCGTATCCGTAGCACATGGGGGGTTCTCCTAACGTGTGGGCTGGAGGATGACCTCGTCGCTGCCGGTCAGCGAGGGCAGGTCCGCGCCGCCGGGGTCGGTGTAGGTCGCGACGAAGACGCCGGTGAGGTGGTCGTTCTCCGGATCGTGCCCGCTCGGCACGGTGGTCTGGATGGAGCCCGTGCAGCCGCGGGCCGTGGTCTGCGGGTGGCCGTGCTCGTCATGGCCGAGGATGTAGTCCACGGTCACGTTGGCGCAGTTCACCGGCTGGTCGTCGGTGACCCGCACCTCGAACTCGACGGCGTCGCCGAACCTGAACGTCTGCCCGTCGGCGGGCCGGACCAGCTCGACGACCGGCGCGGCGTTGCCGACCACGATCCGCACCGACGTCGCCGCCGACCTGCCGGCCTCGTCGCTGACGCGCAGCGTGGCGTTGTAGAGGCCGTTCTGCCGGTACGTGTACGTCGCCTGCGGGCTGCGGGAGTCGACCCGGCCGTCGGCGTCGAAGTCCCAGGCGTAGCGGATCCGGTCCCCGTCGGCGTCGGTCGTACCGGCGCTGGTGAAGTTGACGGTGAGCGGCGCGTGGCCGGCGGTCACCGACGCGGCGGCGGCCGGGACGGGGGTGTGGTTGCCGGTGTTGCCGATGTAGTCGAAGCGTGAGAGCTGGGCGTCCGGGTTCTCCTGGAAGTAGCCGTCGCCGTACTCCAGCACGTAGAGCGCGCCGTCGGGGCCGAACTCCATGTCCATCGGGTTGTCGAACACGAGCGACGGCAGCACGTCCTCGATCCGCCCGTCACGGTGGAACGCCTTGACGTAGTCGCGGGTCCACTCGTAGAAGAGCGGGACGCCGTCGTAGTACCTGGGCCAGGCCACGCTGGTCCGGCCCTGCGCGGCGCGCGGGTCGTAGGCGTACGCGGGCCCGGCCATCGGGCCGATGCCGCCCGTGCCCAGCTGCGGGAACTCCTGCGACGGCCCGTACGAGTACCACACGTCCGGCTGGACCACCGGCGGCAGCCGGCGCAGGCCGGTGTTGTGCGGCGACTCGTTGACGGGTGCGGCGCAGGCGAACGCGTTGCCGGACGCGCCGGTCGCGAAGTCGTAGTCGACGTACGGGAGCCGCGCCGTCGCGCAGTACGGCCAGCCGTAGTTGCCCGCCTTGCGGATCTTCGTCCACTTGCCGTTCCCCGCCGGACCCCGCTGGGGATCGGCCTCCCCCGCGTCGGGCGAGTAGTCGGCGACGTAGAGGTCACCGTTGGTCCGGTTGACCTCGATGCGGAACGGGTTGCGCAGGCCCATCGCGTAGATCTCCGGCCGGGTGCCCGCGGTCCCCGGCGGGAAGAGGTTGCCGCGCGGGATCGAGTAGGAGCCGTCCGGGCGGACCTTGACGCGCAGGATCTTGCCGCGCAGGTCGTTGGTGTTGCCGGCGCTGCGCTGGGCGTCGAACGCCGGGTTCCGGTCCGCCCGCTCGTCGAGCGGGGTGTAGCCGCCGGAGGAGAACGGGTTCGTGTCGTCGCCGGTCGACAGGTAGAGGTTGCCGGCGGCGTCGAAGACGATGTCCCCGCCGACGTGGCAGCAGATGCCGCGGTCCACGGGCACGTCGAGGACGCGCTGCTCGGTACGCAGGTCGATGGTGGAGCCGGTGAAGCGGAACCGGGACAGCCGGATCAGCCCCTTGAAGGGCGCGAAGTCCGCGGGCGTGCCGGTGACCGGGGCGTCGCCCTCGTTGACGTCCGGCGTCGCGGGGTCGTCGATCGGGGTGTCGAGCGGTGGTGAGTAGTAGAGGTAGACCCAGTCGTCCTTCTTGGAGCCGGTGCCGAAGCCGGGGCCGAGGGCGATGCTCTGCAGCCCCTCCTCGTCGTGCCGGTAGACGTCGAGCCGGGCGGCCAGCGTGTTCAGGCCGGTCTTCGGGTCGTTCAACCAGACCTCGCCGCCCCGGGTGGTGTGCAGCACCCTCGAATCCGGTAACACCGCCAGGTCCATCGGCTCGCCGGGATTGTCGTTGAGCGTCACCTTCTGGAAGTCACTGTCGGGAGGCGGGGCCGGGGCGCTCGCGGCGCTCCCGGCGCTCCCGGCGCTCCCGGAGGCGTGGGCGGCGGCGGGCAGGAGGATCGCCGCCGCAGACACGGCCGCGATCACGGTTCTCACTCGCATTGCCTCTCCCTTCGGTCTACTCGGGGGATAAGAGAGGGCAAATCACCGTGAATGTAACCCGAGTTACGCCGATAGAGGAGGGGGTAATCGCGGATGATCGAGCATCTTTCGCCTTCTGATCGGACTAAGTGGCCCCCATCGGTTCCAAGCTGAGCTGCGGTGTTCTCCAAGTCGGCTTGATCACACTTGGCCGGTGGAATTCCGAGTTCTGGGGCCCTTGGAGGTCCGTGCCGGCGACGGGCGGGCCGTCGCGCTGGGTGGGGCACGCCCGCGGGCGGTGCTGGCGCGGCTGCTGGTCGCGCGGGGAACGGTGGTCTCCTCCGACGCCCTGATCGACGACCTGTACGCCGGAGCGCCGCCGCCCAGCGCTCTGCCGACGCTGCACTCGTACGTGTCGAACCTGCGCCGGGCGGAGCTGCGGCCACCGGTGGAGGCGCTGGCCTGCCTGGACGAGGCGCTCGGGCTGTGGCGCGGCACGCCGTACGGGGAGTTCGCCGAGGAGCCGTGGGCCGTCACCGAGGTGAGCCGGCTGCGCGAGCTGCGGCTGGTCGCGCTCGAACGGCGCGCGAACGTGCTGCTGGAGCTGGGCCGGGCCCAGGCGGTGATCACGGACCTGGAGACCGAGGCGGTCGCGAACCCGCTGCGCGAGCGCCCACCTCACCGCCCTCGAACAGCAGGCCGACGCCGCGGGCCTGCGCTGGTGGCGCGACCGCGCCGCCGCCACCCGCGAGCCCCTTCACGTGGCCACCGGTGGATGACAGGCGCCGCCTGGCCGGCTGGCAGGCCGATCACGAGACAGCCGCTTTCGGTCAGCTCAGCAGCTCGCGGGCCAGCGCCTCGCTCCACCAGCGCTCGACCCGCTCGGGTGACCAGCCGCGCTCGGCGGTGAGCGTGGCGTAGACGTCGATGCTGCACATGCCCGCATAGACGTCCACGGCCGCCGGCACGTCCAGGCCCGGGCGGAGCGCGCCGGCGGGCCAGGAGGAGAACACCGCCGTGCGGGTCTCGTCGGCCCGCCTGCGGCCGTCGCGGTAGACCGTCGCCAGCTCGGGCTCGACGCGGCCGGCCTCGCGCAGCAGGGTGATGACGTCACCGGCGCGCTCGTACAGGCGACGGTCGAAGCCGGCCATCGCGGCCAGTTGCCGCGCGGGATCCGTCCCGGGGGCCTCCAGCTCCGCGAGCTGCTGGGACGGGTCGGCCGACAGGTCCGCGGCGTCGGCCAGGGCCCGGGTCAGGCCGGTCTTGTTGCCGTACACCGAGTAGACCGTCGGCACGGAGACCCCCGCCTCGCGGGCCACGTCACGAACGGTCGTCGCCGCCCAGCCGCGCTCGACGAAGAGCCGGCGCGCGGCTCGGGCGATCTCGGCCCGCGTCTCCAGCGCCTGCGTCGTACGGCGCAGCGAGTCGTAACGGCGCGGCCCCACCTCTGCCTCCATGACTTGCACCCTAAGGCTTTACGGTACTTATATTGAATATAACTAGCGAAAGGACCCAGCGGATGCGCTTCTCCCGGATCGGCGGCATCGCCGCCATCGGCTTCGCCACCTCGATCGTGACCGCCAACCTGATCATGGCCCCGGCCGGCCTGCCGCTCACGGGCGCCGGGCTCGACGAGGTCAACGCGTTCTTCGGCGCGAACGGCCACGTCGTCGGCCTCGGATCCGCGTTCGGCCCTGTCGCCTGGGTGCTGGCCACCGTGTTCGGCGCGGGCGCGGTCTCCGCGCTGTGGACGTCCGAACGGGAGCGGGGCGAGGCGTGGTCCCTGGTCGGCTTCGCCGGCCTCATCCTGCAGAACGTCACCTTCGCCGGGATCATGGCGGCCCGCCTCGCACTGGCCAGAACGGCCCCGGCCGACCCCGCCGCGACGCCGGGCCTGTGGGCGTGGCACGACGCGGTGTTCACGCTCAACGGCACGTTCCTGGCCATCGCGCTCGTCGGGCTGTCCGTGGCGGGCCTGCGCGCGAAGCTGCTGCGCCCCTGGGAGGGCATGCTGGGGTTCGCGGCGGCGGTGCTCCAGTTCACCTCGGCCTGCCTGGCCTTCCCGGTCGTGAAGGCGGAGGGCCAGCTCGGGCTCATCGGCCTCGCGGGCTGGCTGATCTGGGTGGTCTGGCTGGTGATGTATGGCATCCGCCTGATCCGCCTGCGCGCGGCGTAGCAGCCCACCTGGAGCTCCTGGCAGGGTCCCCCCGGCGCTCCCGCGAGCCCGGCGAACGGCGTCCGGCTCACACTGTCCCCATGGCCACGGCGATCGTGCTGTTCAACAGGGACCTGCGCGTCCACGACCACCCCGCCCTCGTCGCCGCCTGCGAGCGGGCCGAGCGGGTGGTGCCGCTGTTCGTGCTGGACCCGGCCGTACCGGAGGGGAACCGGCACGGTTTCCTCCTGGAGTGCCTGGCCGAGCTGCGGGCCGCGCTCCGCGTCCGCGACGGCGACCTGGTCGTACGGCAGGGCGACGTCGTCCACGAGACGATGAAGCTGGCCGCCGAGGTGGACGCCACGACGATCTGCGCCGGCGCGGACGTCAGCTCGCTCGCCAGGCGGCGCGAGGAGCGCTTCGCCCGGGAGCGGATCGAGTACCTGCGTTTCCCCGGCGTCACCGTCGTGCCTCCGGACGCGCTGCGGCCCTCGGGCGGCGGCGACCACTACCGGGTCTTCACCCCCTACTGGCGCGCGTGGACCCGCCACCCCCGCCGCCCGGTCCTGCCGCCGCCGCGCACGGTGCGGACGCCCTCGGCCCTGGCCGCCGGGCGGCTGCCCCGGCCCCAGGCGCCCGGACCGATGCCCGGCGGCGAGCCGGCGGCCCGCGAGCGCGCCGACCGCTGGCTGCGCCAGGGGCTGGACGGCTACGCCGACGGGCACGACGACCTGGCGGGCGACCGCACCTCGCGGCTCAGCCCCTACCTCCGCTTCGGCTGCCTGTCGCCGCTGGAGCTGGCCTGCCGCGCCGAGCGCAGCGAGGCCTTCGTCCGCCAGCTCTGCTGGCGGGACTTCCACCACCAGGTGACGTACGCGTTCCCGCGCATCGCCCGCGAGAACTACCGCCACCCCGAACGGCGCTGGCGGCACGACCAGGACGCGCTGCAGGCGTGGCAGGCCGGGATGACCGGGCTGCCCATCGTGGACGCCGGGATGCGGCAGCTGCTCGCCGAGGGCTGGATGCACAATCGGGCCCGCTTGATCACGGCCGCATATCTGGTCAGACATCTCGGCCTCGACTGGCGCGACGGCGTACGGCACTTCTTCGAGCACTTGCTCGACGGCGATGTGGCCGACAATTCGGGCAACTGGCAATGGGTCGCGGGCACAGGGAACGACACCCGTCCCAATCGCACCTTCAATCCCCTACGTCAGGCCAAGCGCCACGACCCCGAGGGCCACTATGTGCAGCGCTATGTGCCCGAACTCGCCGCCGTGGCAACCCCGTACGTCCACGAGCCCTGGCGACTTTCCGCGCCGCCCGCCGGGTACCCCGCGCGGCTTGACAGTGCCGCTGACCAGGGATGACTCGCGGACGATCTATTACACCGGACGTGTCACGGAGAATCTGGTCACAAACATTTCCCGAAATAACCGGTCTATCGTATTGTCATTGACTGGAATTGTTGGAACATATGGTCAGAGTCATCGAGTGAAGTCCAAAGATCGCTTACCGCAAAAAGGTCAGCGGCGAGGGGAAAGGGGACAACGCTCATGCACCGACGTGCTGTCCGAAACCTGGCCAGGCTCGACACGACGCAAGCCAGAATCACTCGGATATTCGACGCTGCCGCAGGTGGGAAGGACAACTTCCTGGCGGACAAAGACGTGGTGCGCCATTTTGATCAAGTTACACCTGCCCTCACGACCGCGGCCCGCGCCGTTCTACAATTCCTGTCCCGGGTGGTGACCCACCTGGCGGCCGAAGGCGTGGACCAGTTCATGATCGTGGGCAGTGGCGTCCCCAGCGGCCTCTCGGCCGGGAACCGGTTACACGACATAGCCCGCCGCGCCTCGCCCGGGTCCGCCGTACGCGTCGTGTACGTCGAGAACAACCCGATGGTGGTGGCCACCGCCCAGGCCACCATCGAGCCCTTCACGGACCTGGTCCGCGTGGTGGACGGCGACGTGCGGGAGATCGACGAGATGCTCCAGGACCACGTGGTCCAGACGTTCATCGACTGGGAGCGACCCCTGGCCGTGCTCCTGCTGTCGTCGCACAGCCTCGACGACGACGAGTACGCCCACTACGTCGTCAAGCGGCTCCAGCACGCGGCGCCCAAGGGCAGCTTCCTCGGCCTGCTGCACACCACGTTCGACGCCGTCCCGCCGGAGCTGCTGCCCGCCATCCGCGACATGGTCGCCATGACGCTGCCCCGCCTCGCGATCCGCTCGCGGGAGGAGGTCGCGGCCCTGCTCGACGGCCTCGACCTGATGGAGCCCGGGCTGGTGTGGGTGCCGGAGTGGCACCCCGGCGGGCGTGACCTCGCCTGCGCCGACGAGCCGAGCGCGTCGGGCAACTACGGCGCCGTCGCCCACATCCCCTGACGCGTCTCTCCGAGCCCGGAATCGTAACGAAATCGCATTCGCATAAGTGAGGGCGAGAGCTTATCGTGGAGTTGGGAGCGCTCCCAATCTGAGAGACGTGATGCGTATGTCCCCCCGCCCCAGCTCCTTGTCCGCCGCTCCGACTCGCGCGGTCGCGTACCTGCTGCCGTCGGTGCCGGCCGGTGTCTGCGAGGCGCGCTCCCTGGTCCGGACCGAACTGACCGGCTGGGGCCTGGAAAGGCTGATCGACGACTGCGTGCTCATCGTCAGCGAACTGGTGACCAACGCCGTCCGGTACGGCGGATCGGCGTACGCGTTACGCCTGGAGGATCGTACGGACCGGTTGTACGGGGAGGTCTTCGATCCGGGCGACGGCGAGCCCCGCCCGTGCTCGCCCGACGCGGACGCGCTCTCGGGACGAGGGTTGCAGATCGTCTCGGCGATCGCCGACGACTGGGGAGTGACCGCGGCGGACGGCGGCAAGGTCGTCTGGTTCTCGGTCCTGAGCACCATCTGATCGGGGGCGAGCCGCCATCTGACCGGCGTGACGGGCCGGCCTCAACCCTGCGTGACGGGCCGCCCTCAGCCCGGCGCGGCGGGCGCGCTTTCAGCGGGTGCGGTGGGCGCGGTGTCAGCGGGCGCGGTGGGCGCGGTGTCAGCGGGCGTGGCGTCAGCGGGTCGTGGCGTCAGCGGGCGAGGACGCGGGCCAGGGCGTGCAGGGTCTCCACGGGCGTGCCGGGCGGCGGGGAGACGCGGAGCACGGGTTCGCGCAGGTCCAGCGGCGCGCGGGCGGTCGGTACGACGTTGACCAGCAGCGACGCCTCGGCGGCCCGGACGGCGGCGCTCTGCGCGCTGTCTCCCGGCGGCGGCCGGAGCGTGACCAGGGCGGACGGCTCGTCGAGCGGCTCGACCACGCGCCACCCGCCGGCCCCGTCGAGCACGCCGCGCGCCGTACGGCCGAGGTCGGCCAGGTGCGCCTGGACCGCGAACGGCCCGAGCTCGTGATACTCCAGCACGGCCGCCCCGAGCCCGGCCCGCGCCGCGACCGCCGCCTCCGAGCTCTCGAACCGCACCACCCCGGGCAACGGCACCGGGCCGTCGCACTGGGACGCCACCCCGGGCAGCGGGCCGTCAGAAGTCCACAGGTGGCCACCCAGGGTGGGGACCGCGGCGTCCATGGCCGGCGTGAGCCCGGGGACGATCAGGAAGCCGACGCCGCGCGGCCCGGCCAGCCACTTGCGCGAGGTCCCCACGTACGCGCTCGCACCCGCCCCGCGTACCTCGACATGCCCGAGTGACTGGCAGACGTCGAGCACGAACGGCACCCCCGCCCCACGGCACAGCGCCCCGATCTCCTCGGCGGGCTGCACGACGCCGCGATGGGAGGCCACGTGGGAGACGATCACCAGGTCGAGCCCGGCAGCCAGCAGGGCCCGCAGCCCTTCGAGGTCGAGGCGGGCGTCGCCGTCCACCGGCAGCTCGACCGGCTGCCAGCCGCGCTGGGCGGCCAGGCGGTGCAGCAGCATCAGCGTGCCGCCGTACTCGGTGCGCGCGTGGCCGACGCGGCTGCCCGGCGGGAGCCGCCACCCGCCCAGGAGGGCCGCCATCGCCGCCGTCCCGCTCTCCAGGAACGCCACGTCCGCAGGACCGCCCCCGACCAACCCGGCCAGGGCCGATCTGGCCGGGGTGAGGTCGGGGACGGCCGCGTAGCCGCCGCGTTCCCGTTCCAGCCGCAGGTGCGCCACGACCGCGTCGAGCACCCGGTCGCTGGGCACGTTGCAACCGGCCGCGTCGAGATGCCCGGGCGGCACGACGCTGCGCGCCGCCCGCCACAGCTCACCGGCCTGCGCCGCCCACCCGGCCCCGGCGGGCGGCGCCACCTGCCCCGTTCCGGGGATCATGCCTCCGCCAGGATCAGGGTGAAGTCACCGTCCGGGTCGGTGTAACCGCGGCGGACGAGGAAGCCCGCCCCGGCCAGCTCGGCCCGCAGCCCCTCCGGCCGGAACTTGGCGCTGATCTCGGTACGCATCTCCTCCCCCGCGGCGAAGTCCACCTCCAGCCCGAGCTCCGCGACCCGCACCCGCAGGTCCCGGACGGCCCGCAGCCGCATCTCGATCCATTCGTGCCGCTCGTCGTAGAGCGCCACGTGCTCGAACGCCTCCGGCTCGAAGTCGGCCCGCAGTTCCCGGTTGATCACGTGGAGCACGTTGCGGTTGAAGGCGGCCGTCACTCCGGACGCGTCGTCGTAGGCGGCCACCAGCCGCTCGGTGTCCTTCACCAGATCGGCCCCGAGCAGGAACGTGTCCCCCCGCCGGAGCGTGGCCCGCACCTCCTTCAGGAACACCCGGCGGGCGGCGGGTTCGAGGTTGCCTATCGTGCCGCCGAGGAAGGCCACCATCCGCCGCCCGGTACGCGGCAGCAGTCCCAGGTGGTGCTCGAAGTCGGCGCACACCGCCCGCACGTCGAGCCCGGGGAAGCGCCCGGCGACCCGGCGGGACGCGGCTTCGAGCGTGACGGCGTCCACGTCCACCGGCGTGTACGCGCGCAGCGTGCCCGCCGCGGAAAGCGCCTCCAGCAGCAGCTCCGTCTTCTCGCTGGTGCCCGACCCCAGCTCGACCAGCGTGTCCGCGCGGGAGGCGGCGACCAGGTCCGCTGCCCGGGACCGCAGGATCGCCAGCTCGCGCCGGGTCGGGTAGTACTCGGGCAGCCGGGTGATGCGGGAGAACAGCTCGCTGCCCGCGGTGTCGTAGAACCACTTGGGCGGCAACCACTTCGGCGAGGATGTCAGACCCATCCTGACGTCACGTTCGAGGGCCTGCCGCAGGTAGTCACGGTCGAGATGGTTGATCACATGCACGGACGACTGGCTGACGGCCATGAGGCCTCCTATGGTGAGATCACAACGGCTGCACGGCAACGCGGTCGGGGGTGACGGTCAGCAGGCTGCGCTCGGGAACGGGCTGCCAGCCCGGCAGGTCGTCGAGCGGCTCGCTGGCCACGCGCACGCCGTCGTGGCTTCGATGGTGGAAGAGCGTGTCGCCCCAGGCGGTCGCGGCGATCGAGGCGCCGTCGCAGGCGAGCAGGTTGAGGCGGGCGCCGGGATCCTTCTTCCCGGCGTGGACGACGACTTCGGCCAGCGCCTCGCCCAGCCCCAGCCCGGCGCGCCCGCGCAGGAACACGGCGGTCGCCACCCAGGCGGCGTCGCACGCGCTCTCCGCGCGACCGGCCAGGTCGTCGGCGAGGTCGCGCAGCGCGTCCTTGCCGACGCGCCCGTTGTGGCTGAGCAGCCACCCCTTGTCGGTGAACGGCGCGGTGGCGCTCTCCTCGATCGGCATGCCCGCGGTGGCCGAGCGCACGGCCGCGAGCAGGCAGGTGGAGCGGGCGATCTGGGCGAGCGCGGGCAGGTTGGCGTCGGACCAGATGGGCACGGTACGGCGGTAGCGCACGGGCTCGGGGCGCGTGGAGTCGTACCAGCCCATGCCGTAACCGTCGGCGTTGATCATGCCGTTGCGCTGGTGCCGGGGCGCGTACGACTGCTTGAACAGGCCGTGCTCGGGTTCGTGGATGAGCCAGGTGAGCGGGCGGGGCTCGCCCAGCCAGGCCGCGTGCCTGCACACCTAGACCAGCTCCGAACGCGCGCAGCGGAACCCGGTGAAGATCTGCCGCCTGATCGGGTAGTCCCAGTTCCTGAACGTGGTGCGGACCGCCGCCGGGTCCGCCGCCCAGGAGCCGCCGCGCAGCACCCGGTATTCCTGGCCGAAGAACACCTCGCTGTACTCCTTGTAGGGGAACGCGCGGAAGCCCGGGTAGGGCTGGAACCAGGAGCCGGTCCACTCCCACACGTCTCCGACCATCTGCTCGACCCCGTACGCGCTGGCCCCGGCCGGGTAGGCGCCCAGCGGCGCGGGGTGGGCGGCGCGGTGGCCGAGGTTCGCCCTGGCCGGGTCGGGGGCCTCCTCGCCCCACGGGTAGCGGCGGGCGCGGCGGGCCTCCGGGTCCCAGCCGCAGGCCTTCTCCCACTCGGCCTCGGTGGGCAGCCGCTTGCCAGCCCAGCGGGCGTAGGCGTCGGCTTCGTACCAGCTCACGTGCTGGACGGGCTCGTCCATCGGGATCGGCTCGGTGCGGCCGAAGCGCCTGCGCCACCAGGCGTCGCCTTCCTTGACCCAGAACAGGGGCGCGACCACCCCGCTGCGCTGCCGCCACTGCCAGCCTTCGGCGGACCACCAGCGCGGGTCGTCGTAGCCGCCCCCCTCGATGAACGCCGCGTACGCGCGGTTGCCGACGGGGAGCCGGTCGATCCAGTACGCGGGCAGGTCCACCTGGTGGGCGGGGCGTTCGTTGTCGTAGGCCCAGGGGAGGGTGGCGGTGCCCATCATGAAGGAGCCCGCGGGCACGTACACCTCCTCGGGGCCGCCGCTCCGGCCCTGCGGCAGGTCGCCCTCGCGTACCAGGCCGGGCTGCCCGGACAGCTGCAGGGTGGCGAGCATGGTCTCGTCGTGCTGGTGCTCGTGCTGGATCACCAGGCCGAACACGAAGCCGTCGCGGTGCAGCGGGTCGGCCCCCTCCAGGTCGACCGCGTCGAGGACGTCGAGCACGCGCCCGCGTACGCCCTCGATGTAGCGGCGGGCCTCGGCCGGGCTCAGGAGGGGCAGCGTGGGGCGGTCCTTGCGCGGATGTTTGAACGCGTCGTAGATGTCGTCGATCTCGGGACGGATCGGCTCGATGCCGCCGGCCGCGCGCAGCACCCACAGCTCCTCGTAGTTGCCGACGTGCGCGAGGTCCCACACCAGCGGCGACATCAGCGGGGAGTGCTGACGCACCAGCAGGTCGTCGTCCGCCTCGGTGTAGGCGAGCGACCGGTCGCGCACGGCGAGGAGCTCGGCCGCGATGCGTTCCTTGGAGTCGGTCATTGCCGTCCTTCCCCGTTCAGCCAGGCCGGGACGCGCCGTCCCGGCACCGGATCCATCAGGTCGGCCGCCGGTGAGCGGCCCGTTGTCACGTGCCGGTCGGCGAACGCGGCCACCTCGCCGACCAGGCCGGGGTCCGCGCCGAGGCGGGGCAGCGCCTCCAGCGCGGCGCGGAAGCACGCCTCGGCGGCCCGGCTCAGGCGCGGCTCGGTCAGCCCGCACCGAGCCGCGTCCCGCCACAACTCCCGGCTCGGCATCCGGCCGGGCCCCAGGTACGGCTCCACGGCGGCCAGCGCGGCGTCGGCGGCCCGGTCGTCGGCGACGAGGGCGTGGGTCACGGCCACGCACACCGGCCAGGCCGCCGGGTGCTGGGCGTCGAGGTAACGGATCTCCAGCCAGCCCCTGGGCCGTACCGGGGGGAAGACCGTCGTGGCGTGATAAGCCAGGTCGTCGGCGGTGGGGCGGCGCTCGCCCGCGCCGTTCAGCCAGTCGCGGAACGTCGAGCCGTCGCGGACCGGGCGACATCGCTCCCCGTCCTCGCGCACCAGCATGAGCCGGGCGTCCAGCAGGTAGTCCGCCCAATCGGCGGCGGGGTCGCCGGAATCGGGCACGGGCGCGGTCCGGGTGCGGTCGAGGCGGTCCCAGACGGCCTGGCGGCCCGACATCCAGCCGCACGGCCGGCCGCCGCTGAGCGGCGAGTTGGCGAAGGCCGCCATCAGCACGGGGCCGAGCGCGTGCGCCCGCTCCCAGCGGGCCTGCGGCCGCTCCCCCAGGTCCAGGTTGACCTGGACGGAGGCGGTCGAGCACATCATCAGGGCCCCGTACGGCTCGCCGAGGAACTCGGCCATGGCGTCGTACCTGGGCAGGCGGAGCTGGCGGCGGGCCGGGCGCACCGGGTCGAGGCCCACCCCGGCCAGCACCAGCCCCGCCGGGCGCAGGGCGGCGCGCACGGCGGAGACGTCGGCGGCCAGGCCGTCGAGCGCGTCCCGCAGCGGGGCCGCGGGACCGGAGAGCTCGAGCTGCCCGCCCGGCTCGAACGTCACCCGGCTGCCGCCCGGCAGCGCCGGGACGGCCCGCTCGACCTCGGCCATCGGGACCTGCGCGGCCGCAGCCGCACGGTCGAAGACCAGGAACTCCAGCTCGACGCCCACCCGCTCCTCGGCGTCCGGATCCTGCGCGGCCGGCTGGAAGCAGCGGCGCGCGAAATCCGCCACCTCGGAGGCGTCCCGCAGCGGCGTGCTCTCGGACGTCAGCCCGATCATCGTCGTCCCCTTCGCGTGGCGCACAGGTCTACAGACCCGCGAGGCGCGCGAACGTTACAGGCGGATTTTCGTGTAACGGATGGGACGTGACCGGGACTAGGTCACATGGAGCGGGCAGCGGACGACCTCGGGTGCGACGACGTGCTGGAGCTGCTCACGGACTATCTGGAGGCGGCGCTCCCGGCGGGGCGACGGCGGCTGGTCACGGACCATCTGGACGCCTGCCCAGCGTGTTCGGAGTGGCGGGCGCAGATCCTGGCGACGATCGCGGCGCTCGGCTGCCTGCGTGACGACGTCATGCCGGCGCCGGTGCTCGCCGCGCTGCGGGCGAGCTTCCGTACGAGCCCCGGCTCATAACCGGCGCCGCTCGCGGAAGGCGGACATGAGCCGGTCGCGCATGTCGGCGGGCAGCTTCTCCGGAGGCGGGTCGCCGAGGGCGTCGATGGTCGCCCGGAACTGCTCGACGTAGCGCTCGCACCCCTCGCAGCAGGCCAGATGCGCCCGGACGCCGTCGCGGGCGGGCCGGTCGAGGGCGTCCTCAAGGTAGGCGGTGATGAGTCCCGCCAGCTCGTCGCAGGTGAACCGCTTCACGACGTCGACCGCCCTTGCCTCTGGATATGAACCGTTTCACTTATTGTCGCCGCTTCGCCGCCCAGGAGAAGCCCACCGGCTACTCCGGCTGCTTCACGGACTCGAAATAGTCCGCGAGCCAGCCGCGCACGGCCGTGCGGGCGCGATGCAGCAGCACCCGCTGGTTGGCCTCGGAGATCTCCAGGATCTCGCACACCTCCTCGGACGTGCACCCTTCCACGTCACGCAAGGTGATCACGATCCGCTGCCGGGGAGGCAGCCTCGCCAGCCCCTCGGCGATCAGCCCGCGCACCTCCGAGGCGAGCGCCTCGCTCTCCGGCGTCGGCCAGGTCGCGGGGAGCTCCTTCCAGCCACCCGGCAGCACCGCGTCGAAGCCCTGGTCCGCCACCGAGACGCCGTCGTGCTCGAAGGAGCTCCACGGCAGCGTCCGGCTCTCGCGGGCGCCGCGCTTCTTCGCGGTGTTGATCAGGATGCGGTAGACCCACGTCTTGACCGACGAGCGGCTCTCGAACGCGTCGATCCCGCCGATCACCGCCAGCCACGTGTCCTGGACGACCTCCTCCGCGGAGTGGTCGGTGGACACGTAGGACCTGGCCACCCGCAACATGCCCCCGGACCAGGTGTCGAGCAGCGCCGCGAACATCGCCTCGTCCCCGGCGCGCAGGGCCGTGACGACGACGTCATCCGGGGGCAGCTCACCGCCCGCGAGAGACCCCACGATCGCTTCCCTCCGCTCGAACGCTGAGACATCCATGGCATCGGGACCGATCGCCGGCCCTCGCCCGGGACATACCGCCCCACGCTAATCCTTCCCACCGACGTTCTTCCGTCTCGGCGGAAGGCCACAAGATGTGTATTTTTCGGATAAACAGGTCAGAGCCTTCCCAAAGGCGCAGTTCACGACGTTACGGGCCCGCGATCCCGCTCCCTTAGGACCAGACTCCCAAAGTTCCGGACATCCCCGGCGCCACATCCTGGTGGAGATCCATCCTCGGGGCGATAGTCGGCATCATGTTCGATATCACCCTCGACCCCAGTGTCCGTTTCGCCGTCCAAGGGGCCTGGGCACCCTGATGCCGGCCTGAACCGCACTCCTCCGGCGGCCGCGAACGCAGCCGCCGGAGGAGGCATGACGCCTGCGATGAGCCACGGGTTCACTTGCGGTTGATCAAAAAAGCTTGAGCGTCGCCTTCCGGGGTGGCTCGCGTCGCAATCCCCCTCCCCTAATTACTTTCTGTCGTGGCATACATCTGTCTGTAACCGAGGGGGACTTCATGCTCCGTCGTATCCTGGCGGGCGGGCTCGCTCTGACCGCCACCGGTCTCGTCCTGGCAACCGGCCCTGCCGTGTTCGCCGACGAACTCAAGGCCCCGTACGCGCGGGCCGGGGCGGTCGTCGACGCGGACGGCAGGCTCAACCTGGGCAAGAACATCGTCGCGACCTGGCGGGCGGCCACCGGCAAGTACTGCGTGCAGGTCGCCCAAGACGTCGACGTGACCGAGGCGGTCATCCAGATCACCGCGCGCCACGCGCTGCGACTGCCGCACATCGCCTTCAGGAACCCCTCGGCGACCTGCCACCGGGACAACACCGTCACGGTCAACGTCTTCAACCCCCACACGGCGCGGCTCGCCGACTCCGGTTTCGACCTCTCCATCTCCTGATCTGGCCCGAAGGGACAACCAATGAAGAACATCAGGCGCATTGCCGCAGGAGTGCTCGCCGCCGCCGCCGTCCTGACGCCGGTCGCCGCCCACGCGGACACGCCGTACGCCCAGGCGTCGGCCGAGGTGGACATGGACGGTTCCCTGATCGACGGCAGCCACGTCAACGACGTCTGGCACCCGTACAGGGGCGTCTACTGCGTGTCCGTCGACGAGAGCGTGGACTTCACCGGCGCGACGGCGATCCACGTCACGCCCATCGGCGAGTACTCCGCTCCGCGCTCGCTGTCCGTCGAGCTCAATCCGTCGTCGGCGTGCGGCGAGACCCGCCTGGACACCATCGCCGTCTACAGCCAGGTCGGCTTCAGGGTGCGGGGCGACTC
The DNA here is from genome assembly GCF_053590415.1 of Nonomuraea sp. NPDC003201. Lineage (NCBI taxonomy): Bacteria > Bacillati > Actinomycetota > Actinomycetes > Streptosporangiales > Streptosporangiaceae > Nonomuraea > Nonomuraea sp. NPDC003201. The sequence continues at coordinate 23,588 of NZ_JBSFTC010000058.1, read as the reverse complement.
GGCGTTCTACCTGTCCGTCTCCTGACGCCGCCAGGGCCGCGCGCGGCGAACGCGATGCGCGCGGCCCTGCCGCCTGGCGGCCTTCGGCTTCCGACAGAGGAGTTACGCCGCATTTCCCGGCAAAAGCGCAGATCAGCGACCTGCAGTCGGAGCGAATCCCCTCCGGGGCACCAGCGAATACAGCATCCTGGGCATGCCATCACGCTCACCCCGCCCCCTTCAGCCGAGGAGGTCGCGTGACCCGGTACGCCATAGATCACAGCCGCAACATGCTCATCGCCCAATGGAGCACCGGCATCGGCGACAGCGCCACCACCGTCGCCGAGCTGCCCAGGGCCCGCTCCCCCTGGGACGCCCTGCGGCTGGCCACGTCCCTGACCGACCTGTCGCAGGCCTGCTGGCGCTGCTACACCCATCCGGCCAGCACCGCGGAGCGGCACGGGCCCAACAGCCTGGGCTGGTACCGGCAGTGCGAACGCGACGCCTTCGCCGCCATCGTCCCCGCGCTGACCAGCCCGGGCCCTTCCATCGGCAGCCCGTTCCCCACGGCGACCACCCGGGTCGAGGACAGCGCCCATCGCGTCGGCCGTTCCCTGCGCGCCTTCGACATCTCGCAGCTCACGGTCCGCATCATCACCGAGGTCACCGACGAGCTGGCCGCCATCGAGCAGGCCGAGCTCGGCGACCTGTCCGACCGCGCCCAGCAGGCCGTCGTCCTCAGCCGCGAGGACGCCTCCCCCCTCCAGGTCGCCCAGGCCGACGGCCTGCTGCACCGGCACCCCTTCGGCCCCGAGGAGCTGTTCACCCACGTGGATCCGGCCGCGGCCGCCATCGCCGCCGCGCACTGGCTCTACGCGGCGGCCTCCACCACCGCCCGCCGCGCCCGCCTGCACCCGGCGCAGGTCGTGGCGCGGGTCGACGGCATCAGGCCGCTCGTCCAGGAGAGCCTCACCGAGATCGTGACCTCGATAGGCGCCGGCATGTCCCCGCGGCAGGCCGTCATGCCGATGATCCGCCACGCGCTGCACATCGCCGAGGGTCACCTCAGCGGCGTCACGGAGGCCAGATACCGCATCACCGCGGCCGAGGAGCTCGCCGAGCGGGCCCACGCCGACCACCCCGAGCTCGGGCTCGACTTCGACGCCGTCTACCTGCCGATCACCCCGCTCGACCCGGCCCGCCCGGCCCTCGACCTGCTGGAGAACCTGCTGGAGGCCATCCACGGCTGCTGGCTGCTGGACGTGCACCGCGTGCACCCGCTGGGCACCCTCGTCGACGAGAGCACCGACCCGCTGCGGCGGGGTCCGGTCGAGGCGTTCCTGGCGGAGGTCAGGCAGGAGGCGGCCGTCCGCCACGAGGATCTGCTGTAGCGAGCCGACAGTTTCAGGCCTTTCGAAATGAGCCGGCCCCATGGCGGCCGTTGATTAGTGTCGCTCTCCTTGATCACCTCACTGGGGAGCAACATGCGAAAGATATCGGCATACGTCGGGGCCCTGGCGCTGGCGAGCGCGGTGGTCGTGGGCTCGGTCGCGCCCTCCGCGTCGGCGGCCACGGCCCACAGCGTCACGGCGGGCGTCGAGCGTACGACGTGGTTGAGCCCGGGCCAGCTGCTCAAGGCGGGTGACTCCGTACGGTCGTCCGGCGGCGACTACGTCCTGCAGCAGCAGACCGACGGCAACCTGGTCCTGTACCGGGGCAGCACGCCGCTGTGGAGCAGCCAGACCGGCGACAGCCCGGGCGCGTTCGCCGCCATGCAGGAGGACGGAAACCTGGTCGTCTACCGCGGCAAGACCCCGCTGTGGGCCTCGAACACCGACACCCCCGGCGCCCGCCTGGCCGTCCAGGACGACGGGAACCTGGTCATCTACGCCGGCAAGACCCCGCTGTGGACCCGCCACGCCACGATCAGCGTGCTCAAGCCCGGCTACGGGCTCAAGCCCAACCAGTACGTACGCTCCCGCAACGGCGACTACCAGTTCGCCATGCAGGAGGACGGCAACCTCGTGCTCTACAAGGCCGGCAAGGCCCTGTGGGACTCGAAGACGGGCGGGAACCCGGGCGCGCGGCTGGAGATGCAGAAGGACGGCAACCTGGTCGTCTACAAGGGCACGACGCCGCTGTGGGACTCCAAGACCGGCAAGAACCCCGGCGCGCGGCTGGAGATGCAGGACGACGGCAACGTCGTCATCTACGACGGCAAGCGCCCGCTCTGGTCCACCGAGACGGGCCGCTAGTTCCGGGTGAACCTCCTCGGCGACGGCGGCCAGGTCGCCGAGGAGGCCGTCAACCACAGTGCGCTCGCGCCGTCGCGACGGCGCGAGACCTGGGTGCGGCCATCGCTTGGTCCTCCCGGCGTCTATGACCTGGACCGCCGAAGGGCGATGGCCGCAGGTAACAGTCTGACGCCTCTGCGTGAACAGCGCAGCTCATCACCGCAAATGGCGGCGGCGGTGGCGGTTACTCCCGGTATCGGCAGCAGTTCGTCCGTCAATGGCGCTATATCAATATGTGCATGCCTTGAGGAAGATACTTAGCGCTGTACGTACCTCCATGCGGCAGATTCCGGTTTCGGGAGGTACGAATGCATCGCAGAGTCGTCCTGCTCTCCGCCGTCGCGCTCGCTCTCGCGGGCGCGCTGGTCCCGGCGGGCGCCGCCCAGGCGAGCGCACCGAGCGGCCTCGGTCCCAGGCCCGTCGGCTGGTCCGGCGCGGACTCCTGGTCGGAACGCAGGAGCGTCCTGCAGTACTGGACACCACAGCGCATGCTGGCGGCACAGCCGCTGGGGGACCCGCCGCCGCGCCGCGGCCAGTCGAGCGGGCCGACCGAGGGCTCCCCGTGGGCCAGCCGGAACGGCTCGGTCCAGCGCTCTTCCTGGTCGACCGGCAGCGGCGCCGCCACCCGGGGCGCGGCCTGGTCGGTCGCCGGCACCCAGGCCGTCAACCAGCGACTGCAGGCCGTGGTGCCCAACAGCCCCGGCCTGCGGTGGACCGACGGCGGCGCCATCGTCCGCACCACCGGGCGCGTCTTCTTCACCACCGCGGAGGGCGGCAACGCCTCCTGTTCGGGCTCGGCAGTGACCAGCGCCAATGAGAGCGTCGTGATGACCGCCGGGCACTGCGTGAAGATGAACGGGGCCGCGCACCGCAACTGGGTGTTCGTGCCCGGGTTCGACAACGGGCGGCGCCCGTTCGGCACCTGGGTCGCCACCAGCTTGCTCACCACGCAGCAGTGGAACGCCAACGAGGACATCAACTTCGACGTCGCCGCCGCCGTGGTCGCGCCGCTGCAGGGGCAGACGCTGACCGACGTGGTCGGCGGGCAGGGGATCGCGTTCAACCAGCCCAGGGGACGGCAGATGTTCTCCTTCGGCTATCCGGCGGCCGCGCCCTTCGACGGCTCCCGGCTGATCTACTGCAGCGGGCGCACGTTCAACGACACCGTCCAGACCAGGGACCAGGGCCTGCGCTGCAACATGACCGGCGGGTCGAGCGGCGGACCGTGGTTCCAGGGGTTCAACGAGTCCACCGGGCTGGGCTGGCTGAACTCGGTCAACAGCTTCAAGTACGACTTCGCCCCCCAGTTCATGTTCGGGCCCTTCTTCGGGAACGAGGCAATGGCCGTCTACCAGTCCGCCCAGCGCGCCAACGCGGCCTGAGCCGACTTTCAAGGCGATTGCCTTAATAAGGCGGCCGACTTATATTCGGAAGGGTCAGGCTTCCGAGCTGGAGGACCACATGACCGCTGACGCGATCCCCGATTTCCCGTTCGACCGCCCCACCGCCCTGGAGCCGCCGCCACAGCTGGCGGAGCTGCGGGACAAGTGCCCGGTGTCGCACGTACGGCTGCCGAGCGGGGACGTGGCCACCCTGGTGACCAGGTACGACGATGCCCGCGCCGTCATGGCGGACCCGCGCTTCAGCCGCAACCTCGCCAGGGAGGGCGCCGCCCGGCTGTCCACCACCAAGGACGGCGGGCTGTTCAACCGGCGCAACGAAGGCACCATGGACATCAGGGAGGGGCAGGGCCACATGCGGTGGCGACGCCTGCTCAGCCGCTGGTTCACGGCGCGGAAGATGGAGGTGTGGCGGCTCAAGGTCCAGTCGATGACCGACGACCTGCTGGACGCGATGCTGGCCAAGGGCTCACCCGGCAACCTGTCGGCCGGGCTGGGCCTGCCGCTCCCGGTGCGGGTCATCTGCGCGCTGGTCGGCGCGCCGAGCGAGGACCAGGACAAGTTCGCGCACTGGTCCAGGACCATGCTCACGCTGACGCGCAACACCCAGGAGGAGGTCGACCAGGCGTACCAGGAGTTCACCTCGTACGTGTCCGACCTGGTCGACCGCAACCGGGAGAACCCGGGCGACGACCTGCTCAGCGAGCTGACCCAGATCACCGACGCCGAGGACGGCCGGCTCAGCCAGGACGAGCTCATCTCCACCGTGCGCGGCCTGCTGCTGGCCGGCCACGAGACGACCTCGAACATGATCGCGATCATGGTGGCGATGCTGCTCGCCGACCGGGAGCGCTACGAGGCCGTGATCGACGACCCCGACCTGATCCCGGGCACCGTCGAGGAGGTGCTGCGTCTGGACAGCACGCTGTCGGTCATCGGCGGGGTGCCCCGGTTCCTCACCGAGGACGTCGAGCTCAGCGAGGTCACGGTGCCCGCGGGCAGCACGCTGATCCCCAACGTCCCCGCCGCCAACCGCGACCCGGCCAAGTTCCCGGACCCCGAGCGGTTCGACCCGCGGCGGCAGAACAGCAACCAGCACCTCACCTTCGGCGCGGGACCGCACTACTGCCTCGGCCAGCCGCTGGCCAGGCTAGAGCTCCAGGTCGTGCTGGGCACCCTGACGCGCAGGCTGCCCGGCCTGCGGTTGCGGGACGCCCCGGACGACCTGCGCCTTCGCACCGGAGGGCTGTCGGGAGGGCTCCAGGACGTATGGGTCACCTGGTGACCTCCTGAGCACGGCGCCGGTGGACCGCTCGGCGGGCCGCCGGCGTCATCCGTGCTCGTGGCGAGGGCGATAATCGATCGGGGGACGGCACAGCAGGACGAGTTCAAGGATCGATCATGAAAGTCAGCACGGCGGTCGCCACGCCGTCACCCCGCTCGCTACGCGCCCGCGACAAGCTCATGCACACCGCGGAGCGGCTCTACGCGGAGCACGGGTTCGCCAACGTCTCGATCAGGATGATCCGCGAGGCGGCGGGCCAGCGCAACAAGTCCGCCGTCCAATACCACTTCAGCACCCGCGACGAGCTGATCCAGGCGATCCTCGCGCGCCACGCGGCCGAGATCGACCGGCTCCGGGCCCCGATGGTGGCCGAGCTGGAGTCCTCGGGCGAGGTGACGCGCCGTGATCGGATCGCCTGCGTCATCGCCCCGAGCATCGAGCACCACATCGAGCTGGGCACCCCGTCCTGGTACGGGCGCTTCCTCGCCCAGGCCGTCGTGGAGCCGTCCCTGCGCGACTTCACGACCGAGGCGAACGTGAGCACGCCCTCGTTCCAGCGCCTGGAGCAGCTGCGACCCCCGCGCGGGCAGGAACGCGACCCCGAGTTGTTCGAGCGGCACGCGTCCATGACCCGCCTGCTCATCGTGCACATGTGCGCCGAGCTCGAGGGCGATCTGGCCACCGGACGGGTCGATCCGGCCACCGCCGAACGGTCGTGGCGCGAGCTGGGCGAAACCCTGGTCACCGCGGTCTGCGGCCTCAGCTCCGCCCTCCTCGACCAGGAGACCGACCCCACGCCGGGCTAGGAGGTGGTCAGCGGTGGCGGCGCGGCCGGGCCAGGAGGATGACCATCGCCCCGGCGCCGATCGCGAACAGCGCCGCGGCGGTGACCAGCCACGGCATCCCGGTGTACCCGGTGAGCCGGTACGCGGTCGCCGGCCCGGGCTGGGCGCCCGCGCCGGCGGCGGGACCAGGGGCGGTGTTGCGGAAGACGACGTCAGAGCAGGAGTAATAGGTGTCCGGCGTGTCGGAGTTCTGCCAGATCGTGTAGATCAGGTGGCGACCGGTCCTGCCCGTGGGCAGGCGGCCCCTGATCGCGTACGAGCCGTCCGTCAGCTTCGGGTCGGTGACCTGGAGGAAGGGCTTGCGTTCCAGGTCGGCCCACTTCAGCGGCTTGGTCGGGTCGTAACCCCTCTTCGTGACGTACAGCCGGAACGTGCCCTGGTGCGGGATCGTGCCGCGGTAGCGGAAGGTGAAGCGCACCCCCGGCTTGAGCGTGGTCGCGGGCCAGTCGGCGCGCGCGAGGTCGAGCCCCTTGAACTCCGGGATGCCGCCGCTGCACAGCTTGCCGTCCGGGATCGTCTCGCGGTCCCTGCCGGCGACGTTCGCCACCCGCAGGTTGTCCCATTCCGCGGTCGCCGTCTTCCCCCCGGCCGCCACGGCGGCGCGACAGGCGGCCGGCCGCGTCTTCAGCGGGCTGTCGGCGCCGCAGGCCGCCGCCCGGCTGAGCGGGCTCTCCAATGCTCCGTGCGCGCCGGCAGGGGCGGTGACCAGGCCCAGCGACAGCAGCGCTCCGACGCCTACGCTCGTGATCCGGTGCCGCACGTGGCCGTCCTCCTCGCATAGTCCTGCAACGAGGTACGGCCACCCGCCCCCACAGGTTCATGAAGACCTGGTAGAAAAGGCAAAAAACGCAGATGCGACATATGAGGTGAAGCTCTCGTGACAGATCATTCACCCCTGGATCCCGCACTCCTCTCCAGGATCGACACCAGCAAGCCGCATCAGGCCAGGGTCTGGAACTTTTGGCTGGGTGGAAAGGACAACTATCCGGCCGACCGCCAACTGGCCGAGAAACTCCGGGACATCTATCCGGGCATGGAGGACATCGCCCGCCATTCCCGTGTTTTCTTGGGACGCGCCGTTCGATATCTCGCCGGAACGGTAGGTATCAGGCAGTTCTTGGACATCGGTACGGGCTTGCCGACCGTTGATCACACCCACGAGGTGGCACAACGGGTGGATCCCACCAGCCGGGTGGTGTACGTGGACAACGACCCTCTCGTCCTGGTGCACGCGCAAGCCCTGCTCACCAGCGACCCCCGCGGCGCCTGCGACTACATCGAGGCCGACGTCCGCGACCCCGGCACCATCCTGGAGTTCGCCTCCAAGACACTCGACCTGAGCCGCCCGACCGCGCTCATGCTCCTCGGCGTGATGGGCACGGTCTTCGACGACGACGAGGCGTACCGGCTGGTCGAGCACCTGCTCGGCGCGCTGCCCTCGGGCAGCTACCTGGTGTTCGAGGACGGCACGAACATCGTCAAGCCCGACGCCGCCGCGGAGGCCGAACGGCTGCGCGACAAGGGCGAGGTCTACGAGTACCGGCTGCGGACCCCCGAGGAGATCGCGCGGTTCTTCGACGGGCTGGAGCTGGTGGATCCGGGCATCGTGTCCGTCTCCCGCTGGCAGGTGGAGTCCGACGTGTTCGGGCTGCCGCCGGAGGTCGACGCGTTCTGCGGGGTCGCGCGCAAGCCGTGACGGTCAGAGCTCGGCGATGATCTCGCGCAGGAGCGCCGGGGTGGCGGTCGGGGGCGAGGCGTGCACGCCGAGCTCGTCCATCAGCCTCTGGTACGGCAGGACGTCCGCCCTCTTGGTGAGGTACTGGGCGTTGGTCAGCTGCTCGAGGTAGACGACGTCGTGCAGCTCGAACTGCGGGAAGCGCAGGATGGTGACGGGGCCGACGCCGCCCATGGCCCAGCCGCAGCTGAACGGGACCACCTGCACGGTGATGTGCGGCCGCGCGGCCATCCGGCCGAGGTGTTCGAGCTGGCCGCGCATGATCGCGGGGCTGCCGACCTGGTGCCGGAGCACCGCCTCGTCCAGCACCACCCAGAGCTTGCGCGGCGTGGGCGGCTCGAGGATGAGCCGGCGGCGCATCCGTACCTCGACCCGGCGCTCGATCCGCTCCTCGGACTCGCCCTTGTTGCCCATGGTGAAGATCGCGCGGGCGTAGTCCTCGGTCTGCAGCAGGCCGGGCACGAACTGCATCTCGTGGACGCGGATCAGCGAGGCGTCCTGCTCCAGCCCCAGGTACGCCTCGAACCAGTCGGGGATCACGTCGCGATAGTCGTGCCACCAGCTGGGCTCGTTGGCCTGCTTGGCCAGGGCGAGCAGGGCCGCGCGCTCGACCTCGTCGGCGACGCCGTACATGATGAGCAGGTCGGTGACGTCACGCGGCTTGAAGCTCGTGCGCCCGCCCTCCATGCGGCTGATCTTGGAGTGTGAGCTGCGGATGGCGTAGCCGGCGTCCTCCCGGGAGATCCCGGCGGACTCGCGCAGCCGTCGCAATTGCGCACCCACGAGAATACGCAGCGCGGTCGGCCCGGAGTGGGCGGCATCACCACCGAGCGTTTCCGCCAGGTCACCCATGCCGTGAGCAGTCGACATCCATACCCTCAATCGGCAACTCGCCACAGTCCGGTCCGCCGTCAATATTGCCACGGGAGTCGCGACAGAGCGGATATTTCCTTGTGTCACCGGAGGCGTGGTGCGGCGGCCCCGCTCGTCCGGATGCGAGCGGGGCCGCCCTCATGACCGGGTACGCCTCAGACGGCGACGTCCCCGCACACGTGCACCTCCACACCGAGCCGCTGGAAGAACGCCGCCTTCGCCACCAGCGCCTTGTCGGCCGTGGCGGCGTCGGGAGCGTAGGCGACCTGGACGTGGTTGGCCTTGTGGCGGGCCATGAACTGGTCGCGGTCGACCCCGTGGTGCACGACGTGCGCGATCGGCCACTCGGGGTTGGTGGCCGCCCACCGCCGCTCGGTCTCCTCCTCCGGCAGCTCCACGACGGAGGCGCGGCCGAGGTCGAGCTGGAGCCGGGCGTCGGCGATGTAGAGCCGGGACCAGACGATCTCGCCCGGCTTGCTCACGCCCTTGATCGTGCCGCCGCCGGCGGGGAAGTACATCGGGTTCTGCCGCCAGCTCACCGCGCCCGCGTACCCGCCGGTCAGGTGGGACGGCGGCACGGAGCCGGAGATCTCGTAGACCCAGACGAAGTCGTCGCCGTACTGCTCGCCCCAGCGCACGTCGTGCAGCGTGGTCGCGGGGTCGAGGCCCATGGCGGTCCACACCCGGTTGGTCACCAGCGCGTCCACGGCCACGCCCTCGTCCGCCTCGTTGAAGTGCGGCAGCGGAGCGCCGTCGTAGAGCACGCGGGCGCCGTCGCGGCTGGTCACCGGCGGGCGTACGACGTTGTTGAGCAGGCCCTCCGCCAGGTCGGAGGCCGGGGTCAGGTCCTTCAGGCCCTGCTGGTACTGGATCCCGACGGCGTCGAGGCCGAAGTCGTCGGCGATCCGCAGCGCGGCGACGTACATCTTGAACTGCTCGTTCAGCTGCCGGTCGGTGAGCTCCGTGGCCTCGTCGGCGCCGGTGGCGAAGCGCATCCCGGCGGCGTCGAGCCACGCGCGCACGGTCGCCGCCTCGGCGTCCGGCACCTTGAGCATCTCGGCGTACAGGGCGCTCTGCGAGAGCCGCTCCTTGTGGATCCCGAGGGGGTTGAGCAGCTCGTCGTCGATGATCGCGTTGTACATGCCCATGCAGCCCTCGTCGAACACGCCGATGATGGCCTTGTCGCGCAGCAGCTCCTCGGCCAGCGCGAGGCCGAGCTCGGACTCCGGGCCGGGCGGCAGCGGGGGCAGCGGGCGGACGTGCGAGGAGTCGTGCGCGATGTGGCCGGTCCGCACCCAGCTCGCGAGGCCGTCCAGGAAGTAGCGGTCGGTGAAGTCGACGGACCAGATCGTCGAGTACGCGCGGCCCATCTTGGTCAGGCCGGCGTTGAGCCCGAGCAGGCCGACCAGGCCGGGCCAGGTGCCGTCGAAGTTGGCGACGGTGAGGATCGGGCCCCGGTGGGTGCGGAGCCCGGCCAGCACGTGGTGGCTGTACTGCCACACGGCCTCGGCGACGATCAGCGGCGCGTCGGCGGGGATGGCCTTGAAGACCTCCAGGCCCATCCGCTGGCTGTCGATGAAGCCGTGCCCCTTGGCGGGATCGACCTCGTGCGCGCGGACCACCGTCCAGCCGAGGTCGCCGAACGCCGCCGAGACGGCCTTCTCCAGGCTCTCCTGGGCGGCCCAGCCGGCGACGTTGGCCGACAGGCGCAGGTCTCCGCTGGCGATCAGGTACGCGGTGCGCGGCGCGACGGGCTGCTCCGCGCGGGGAACGGGCATACGGTACGGGCCGGTCATGGCTGCTCCAGATCTGCGAGGGGCAGCCGGGCGAGGACGATCCCCCTGCGCTGCCAGGTGTAGGTGACGAGGAGGTCGTCGGGGGTGACGACGGCGAAGGGATAGCTGTATTCGGCGACGCCGCTGGTCACGACGCCGTCGTCACCGGGCGCGAACCCGGGGGCGGCGGCGCCGGACGGCAGTAGCCGGGGCACGGCCGGGTCGATGGAGAGCACGCCGTCGTCCAGGGTCGGACCGGCGTGCCAGGTCAGCCCGTCGTCGTCCGACAGCGAGACGACCAGCGGGCAACGGCTGCCCCACGACTCGGCGGCCGGGTTGTGCACGCAGGCCACCCGCCCGGACGGCAGCGCGACCACCGTGAGGCCGCTGTTGTTGTTCGGCAGGCCCGTGGGCTCGGCGGGCGTCCAGGTGCGCCCGCCGTCGGGGGAGGTCGAGCGATACGCCCGCCCCTCGGTGCTGCGCATCAACGCGACCGGGCCGCTCGTCCCCCACCACAGCGCGGGCTGGATGTGCCCGGCGCCGGTGAGCGCGTCGTGGTCCACGGGGATCGGGGCACGCGTCCAGCTCAGCCCGCCGTCGTCGGAGACGTCCACGAACGGGTCCCACCGGGGCGGCTCGCCCCACCGCTCCGTCGAGCCGGGCGCCAGCCAGGGGCCGCCCCCGGGAGCGAGCAGCGGCGGGTTCTTGACGGGGCCACGGCCGCCGGACCGGTCTCCCGGGACGAGCTCGCGTACCGGCTCCCACGTGAGGCCGCCGTCGTACGAGCGGGTGACCAGCGTGATCCACTCGGAGATGCGCGCACCGGCCTTGCAGAACAGCCACAGGGCGCCGTCGGGGCCGCTCGCCAGCACCCGATTCCAGTGGGCGACGTCCCTGCCCGTCTCCAGGGTGCGCACCTCACCGCCGCGGGCGATGCGGATGCGGTTGTCGGGCGTGCCCTCCCTGGTGCCCGCGAACCACGCGACGACCGGAGTGCCGTCCACCACCCCGAGCGTGGACGCGTGGCACTGCGTCCAGCGGGGGTCGTCGACGGTCACGAACTCGCGGTGGATCCAGTCGGCCTGGCTCATCTGGTCACCCGCGCCGTGATCATCGTGCCTGAGCGGTCTCGGCCAGCCGCGCGATGCGCTGCCGCTGCTCCGGGCCGATCTCGGGGGCCGGCATGCGGAGGGCTCCCGTACCGCGGCCCAGGAGGCTCAGCGCCAGCTTGATGCCCTCCACGGTGCCGCCGAGCGCGGCCAGCACCTCGTCCACCCGAGCCTGTGTGGAACGTTCCGCTTCGGCGTCCCCGGCGGCCACGGCGTCGGCGAGCCGCGCGAACGGGTCCGGGAAGGCCGACGAGAGGCCCGAGACGACCCCGTTGCCGCCGCCGCGGACGACCTCGGCGAGCCTGGTGTCCGAGCCCGACCACAGCCCGGCCGAGGCGGGCAGCGCCGCGCGGTACTCGGCGAACCGGTCGGCGGCCAGACCGCTCAGCTTGGCCCCGGCCAGCCCGGTCTCGGCGGCCATCGCGGCGAAGTCCGCGGGCTCGACGACCACGCCGGAGCGCTCGCTGAACAGGTAGCCGTAGACGGCGGCCGGCCCGGCCGCCGCCGTCACCGCGGCGAAGTGCCGCAGCACGGCGCCGTTGTCGGCGGGCAGGTAGTACGGGGTCAGCGTGGCCAGCCTGCGCGCCCCCATCGCGACGGCGTCGCGGGTCAGCGCCACCGCCTCCCGGGTGGCCGCGGCGCCGACGTGCACCACGACCCGGTCGGGCCCGAACACGGCCAGCGCGGTCTCGGTCACCGCCCGGCGCTCGGCCCGGTCCAGCGCCGGGAACTCGCCGGTGGTGCCGCACACGAAGACACCGTCGACGCGGCTCGCGAGATCCGTGAAGTGCGCCTTGGTGGTGGCGTGGTCGAGCTCGCCCGCCTCGTCGAAGAAGGTCGGGACGGCGGAGAGGATCTCGGCGCGGCGCCGGGTGTTTTCTGGCATGGCAAGGCCTCGGTTCGTCAGTGGTTTTCGTTGTCGAGGCGCGGCGGGCCTCAGCTCGTTGAGGGATGGCAGGCAAAGGACGGCCCCGGACCCCTGGAAGGTCCGGCGCGGGCGGTGGGACGAGGGGGCTAGAGGGCGGGCTGGGCGCGCTCCCGCTCGATCAGCGTCGCGCGGATCCGGTCGCAGGAGCCGTCGAGGTGCGACACGAGCGCGACGAGCGCGGCGCCGACGTCGCCCGAGCGGACGACGTCCCGCAGATCGGCGTGGTCCTGCGCGACGGGGACCAGGTCACGGGCGGTGTTGGTGATCTCCAGCACCGCCGCGAACAGCGGCCGGTGCAGCGCCCACGTGGCGGTGAGCCAGCGGTTGTCGCCGATCACGTAGAAGCCGCTGTGGAAGTCGAGGTCCGCGGCGGCGAACTTGGCGGCGTCTCGGTCGTCCGCGGCGGCCCGCATCTGCTCGACGGCCTCGTCGATCGAGGTCCAGTCGGCGGCGTCGAGGCGGGCGATGGTCTCCTTGATGGCCAGGCTCTCCAGAGCGCCGCGCAGCGAGTAAAGCTCCTGGAGATCTTTGTCGGACAACCCGCGGACGAAGACCCCCCGCTTGCGCGTCTCGACCAGCCCTTCGATCTCCAGCTGGCGAAGCGCGTCGCGGACCGGCCCGCGACTCACCCCGAACTGCTCCGCGATCCTGCCCTCGACCAGGTGCGTCCCCACGATCAGCTCGCCACGCACGATGAGCGAGCGGAGCTGGATGAGCAACTGATCACCGAGCGGTGGATTACGCAGCGGATTGGTGATCGTCACCAGCTCTCCTCTCGTCTTCCCGCCCGAAGGTTCTTCGCCGAACGGAGACTATCCCGCACAACTCCATACGGTCAACGTTAACGGATGACCGTTGACGGTTAACCGTCTTCCAGGCAATAGTGTGCGACAACTGAACCACTGCGGAAACATCGAAGCCGCCAGCAGAAAGGGAGGCGCCATGGTCGCGACCCTTCCGAAGCCCGATCTTCGCTACACCTGGAAGGTCACGGCATCCAGCTTCCTCGGCAACACGCTGGAGTACTACGACTTCCTCGTCTACGGGACGGCGGCCGCCGTCGTCTTCCCCAAAGTCTTCTTCCCCGACGCCAGCGGCTTCGTGGCCACGCTGTCCGCCTTCGGCACGTTCGCCGTCGGCTTCCTCGCCAGACCCCTGGGCGGCCTCTTCTTCGGCAGCCGGGGCGACCGGCACGGCCGCAAGTCCACCCTGATGGTCACGCTCGTCGTGATGGGCCTCAGCACCATCCTCATCGGCCTGCTGCCGAGCTACGGGACGATCGGGATGTGGGCCCCGATCCTGCTGGTGGTGCTGCGGCTGATGCAGGGGTTCGCGGTCGGCGGCGAGTGGGGCGGCTCCATGATCATCGTCTTGGAGTCGGCGCCGCCGAACCGCCGCGGCTTCTTCAGCGCCTGGCCCAACACCGGCGGCTTCTCCGCGCAGATCCTCATCACCGGGGTCTTCGCCTACATCTACACGCTCCCCGACGACCAGTTGCTGAGCTGGGGATGGCGGATCCCGTTCCTGCTGTCGGCCGTCGTCCTCATCGTGACGTTCTGGATGCGGCGCAGCCTGCACGAGACGCCCGTCTTCACCAAGGCCGTGGCCGGTGACAAGGAAGGCGAGGCGGGCGCGGTGGAGGCGGAGCGGCCCAGGCACGGCCCGATCCGTACGATCTTCGTGGACGACTGGCGCAACCTGCTGCTGATCATCGGCCTGCGCTTCGCCGAGGCGCTGCCGTACTTCCTGCTCACGGTGTTCGCGCTGTCCTACGGCAGCAGCGCGCTCGGCCTGGAGAAGAGCCAGCTGAACAACGCGATCCTCATCGCCGCCGTGCTCTCCTTCGTCAGCCACGGCGTGTTCGCCGCGATCTCCGACAGGATCGGGCGGCGTCCGGTCTACTTCTTCGGCGCGGTCGTGGTGTTCGTGATGGCCTTCCCGTTCTTCGCGATGCTGCACAGCGGGTCGATGGTGCTGATCGTGCTCGGTTACGTGCTGGTGCTGAACCTCGGGCACAACGCCATCAACGCCATCCAGCCCGCCTTCTTCGCCGAGCTGTTCCCCGCCGAACGCCGCTACACCGGCGCCGCGGCCGGCCGCGAGATCGCCTCCATCTTCGCGGGCGGCCTGACCCCGTTCATCGCCACCGCCCTGGCCGGCGCGGACGGCGCCCGCTGGCCGCTGGTCGCCGGGTACGTCATGCTCGGCGCCCTGATCACCATGTTCGCGGTGTGGAAGGCGCCGGAGTCCTTCCGCCGCGACCTCAGCGCCACGGGCGAGACCGTCCGCTGATCACATCCTCCAGTCCTCGACCGGCCCCTGACCGACGGGGCCGGTCGGGCTGAACCCGACGGGCAGGGCCTCCAGGCCGCGCATCCACACCGACGCCCGCCAGCGCAGCTCCTCCGGCTCCCCGAGGAGGTGGACGTCGGGCAGCCGGTCCAGCAGCACCTCGATGGCCGTCTTGACGATGATCTCCCCGAGCTCCGGCGCGGGGAACGGGCAGCCGTACTCGCCGTGGCTGAACGACATGTGCGCCCGGTTGGCGCCCGAATGGGCGTGCGCGGCCGGCCGCACCTGCGGATCGGCGTTGGCCGCCGCGAACCCGAGCAGCAGCAGGTCACCCCGGCGCACGCGCTTCCCGCCCAGGTCGCAGTCGCGTACGGCGAAGCGCGAGGGCATGTTCTGCACGGGCGGGTCCATCCACAGCACCCTGATCAGCGCCTCGCCGACGCTGCTGCGACCGCCCTGGAGCGTCATCGAGAAGTCGTCGTCGATCAGCATGAGCCGCAGCGTGTTGCCGATCCAGTTGGCGGTGGCGGCGTGGGATGCCGCTATCAGCACCAGCAGGTCCTGGATGATCTCCAGCTCGGACAGCCCGGCCGGGTGCGCCAGCAGGTAAGACGTGAGGTCGTGCCCCGGCCGGTCGCGCTTGGCGGCCATCAGCCCGCCCATGCGGTCCTGGACGCGGAGGAACCCGGCGAAGGACTCCTCGCCGCCGTCCAGCATGAAGCCCAGGTCCTCGATCAGCTCCGGCAGCTCGGACTCCGCCAGGCCGTAGAGCCGGGCGATGACCTGGGCCGGGGTCCGGTAGGCGTACTGGGCGATCAGGTCGGCCCGGCCGTACCCGGCGAACTCGTCGATCAGGAGGTCGGCGACCTGCTCGCAGATCGCGGTCAGCTCGGTGCGGTCTATGGTGTCCAGCGCGTCGCCGATGGCGCCGCCGCGCCGCTTGCGCTCTGCGCCCTCGGTGAACATCAGGGACGGCGTCCACTCCAGGTACGCCCGCGACGGCCAGTCCCCGGGGATCCGGTCCTTCAGGTTCCAGCGCCTGGGGTCGCGGCCGAAGAGCTGCGGCTGGCTGGTCACGTGGTGCAGCTCGCGGTATCCGGCCACGAGCCAGGCCGGTACGTCGTCGTCGAGCAGGATCGGCACGATCGGGCCGTGCTTGCGGCGCATCTCCTCGTACGCCGTGGCCGGGTCGGCGAAGACCTCGGGCCCGTACATCCGCATGGCGTCGGCGTGGCCGGTGTAGCCCTCCAGCAGTGGGTTGGTCACGACGTGCTCTCCGGGGCCGAAAGGGCGTTCATACGGGTGATGTGCTCCACGAGCGTGATGAGCACGTGCTTGGACGAGGACCGCTTCCGCGCGTCGCACTCGATGAGCGGCACGTCGGGCGACAGCGCGAGCGCGTCGCGCACGGCGTCCAGCGAGGGCCCGTCGGCGAAGCGGTTGACGGCCACGACGAACGGCATCCGGTGGTGCTCCAGCCGGTCGATGGAGTACCACGAGTCCTCCACGCGCCTGGTGTCCACCAGGACGACCGCGCCCAGGCTGCCCGCGAAGAGCTGATCCCACACGAACCAGAAGCGCTCCTGCCCCGGCGCCCCGAACAGGTACAGGACCTTGTCCGGCGTCACCGTGATCCGGCCGAAGTCGAAGGCCACCGTGGTGGTGGTCTTCTCCCGCACCCGGCTGGCGTCGTCGATGCCCACGCCGGCCTGGGTCATGACCTCCTCGGTGCTCAGCGGGCGGATCTCGCTCACCGAGCCGACCATGGTCGTCTTCCCCACGCCGAAGCCGCCGACGACCACGATCTTCAGTGCGTCCAGGGCGGTTTCGCGGAGCGGTGTACGTACGTCGTCAGAGGTCTTGGAGGGCACTGAGCACCTGCCTCAGAGTTTCGGGATCCGGCCGCCCGAACTGGAGGGCGGCCGACGGGTGACGGACGGTGATGCGGCCGGTGTCCAGCAGGTCGCGCAGCAGGATCTTCACCACGCTCACCGGCAGCCGCAGCTCGGCGGAGATCTCCACCACCGCCGTCGGCTGCCGGGTCAGCTGGAGGATCCTGACGTGCTCCGACTGCATGCCGGGGGCCGGCTCGCACTCGCTGACGATCAGGGAGACCGAGTCGAACGCGTTCTCGTCGGCGCGGGTGCGGCCGCCGGTGACCGTGTAGAGCCGGTCCGGGTTCTCCCGGTCGATCGGGCGCGGTGTCATGGACGATCGTCGCCTGGCTGCGCTCTCCGCGGCGCCGCGGAGAGGAAGACGCCGATCTGCTCGACCATCTCGTTCATGTTGTGCGCGATCAGGCCCACGTCGCCGTCCTCGTCGGCCACCACGGCGAGATGGGCGCCCTCGCCGGCCGGCACGATGAGCAGCAGCCCGCCGGCGAACTCCACCATCGCCTGCCCCGCGCCGATGCCGTCGCCGAACTCGGCGGAGGCGCTCAGCGACAGGCTCTGGATGCCCGCGGCCAGGGCCGCGAGCTGGTCGGCGCGGTCCCGCTCCAGGTCGGCGGTGACGCACATCTTGAGTCCGTCCCTGGTCAGGACGAGAACGTACCTGACCCCGGGGGTCTTCTCCTTGAGGTTCTCAAGCAGCCAGTCGAGCTCGCGATCGGTGGTGCCTGCAGCGTCGATAGTGCTCATCGAAACGACGGGGCGGGCCTCCGGCGCGGGCGCCGGAGGGGCCGCCCCTGCCTCCTTACTGTGATCCGATAAGTTCCGGTGACCGACGGCGCGTGCTCACGCATCGTCCGCGGCTGGAGCAGTGGCCGGGGATTCGGCCGGCGGAGACGTTGTCCGGTTGCGGCCGCCCGCCTGGCGGAACGCGGCGAACCTGGCCGCCGAGTCGCGCCCCTCGCGCGCCACCGGCCGGGCCGCCGGCGCCTGCCGCGCCTTCATCGCCTCGGCCAGCGTCTGCCCGCGCTGCCGCCTGGGCAGCAGCTCGTCGCCGGTCGGATGCTCCTCCGCGGGAACGGACTCCGTGGGCGGCGCGGCCTGCGCGGGCACGGCCGGCAGCTGCGCGGCAGCCGTCCTGGGCTGCGTGATCAGTACGCGCGGGATCAGCACCACGACCCCGGTGCCGCCGCGGGCCGACGGCCGGAAGCTCACCGTGAGGCCGTACTTGTCGACCAGGCGCCCCACCACCGCGAGGCCCAGCCTGGTGCCGGAGAGCGTGCGCAGGTCGAGCGGCTCGGACACGAGCTTGGTCGCGTGGTGCCGCTCGCGCGGCCGCATGCCGAGGCCGCTGTCGTCGATCGTGATCACCACGCCGGCGTCCTCCTCGTCCGCGTACACGTGCACCTCCGTGCCGTGCGCCGAGAACGTGGCGGCGTTGTCCATCAGCTCGGCCAGCGTGTGCATCACGCCTTCCGCGGCGTACCCGGCCACGGCGACGGTGCTGGTGGAGTGGAGCCGGATGCGTCGGTAGGCGCCGATGCGGCCCATGGCGCCGCGCAGGATGCTCTCCATGACGATCGGCCGCGTCCACCGCCGCCCGGACCGGCCGCCGCTCAGCAGGGCGATGTTGTCGGCCAGGCGGCTGAGCTGGGAGACCCGGTGGTCGAGGTCGAGCAGGTCGCTGAGGATCTCCTCGTGCTCGCCGTACTGCTCCTCCAGGCCGCGCAGCTGGGCGAGCAGGCTGGTCGCCTGGGCCTGCACCCGGGCCGCGGCGCCGGCGCAGGCGGCCATGACCGCGGCGCCCCCGCGCTCGCTCTCGCCGAGCTGCTCCGCCGTCTCGCCGAGCAGGTCACGCAGCGGGCCGTACGCGGGCTGGCCCACTTCGGCCAGCGCCGCGCGGACCGACATCCGGTCCGTCCGGATCCGCCGTACGAGCTCCGGCATCGTCTCGGCGGACAGCCGCGAGATCTCGTCCTCCATCGCCTGGCGGGCCGCGCGGGCGTTGGTCTCCGCCACCGCGCGTGCCTTCTGGGCGGCGGCGCGGTCGCGCTGGAGCAGGTCCAGCTCGTTGCCGATCGCCTGGACGAGCGGCTGCACCGAGGTCTCCACGATCCGCGACACGCTGGCGAGCGCGTCGGCGAGCGGCACGCCCTCGCGTACCTGGCGTCCGAGCGCGGGCAGCGCCTCCTCGGCCACCCGCGCGTTCTCGCGGCGCAGCCACAGGTAACGCGCCTCCGCCCACCTGGCCTGCTCGCGCAGCTGGCGGGCGGTGGCGGCGTAGTGCACGGCCGCGCCGGCGGCGCCGGCCAGCAGCAGGGCCGAGCCTCCGCCGACGGCCGCCATCAACCCCATGGCGCCGGCCGGGGCGGCCAGGATCGCCCACAGCCACAGACCGGCGGTGACGATCAACGTGCCCAGGGAGGCGGTGACCGCCAGCTCCTTCGGGGAGAGCCTTCGCTGTGTCGTCCGTTGAGGTACGTCTGCTTGCATGTTCTGGGAGTCCTCAGAGCGGGGGGTGGTGTGCCCTTTTTCACGCATGCGATCGGGAACGGCACACACCGTAGCACCACGGGTATCTCAAGAACAGACAAGCGCTCCTTAACCATTCGCTTCAGCAGCAACCGGGACAAGACCAGTGCCCCAGCCCTTCACCACACGTGGCCGGGGTCCCTTGGCAAAGCCGGCCGCAGGGGTGGGGCGGGTCGCTAGACCTCCTCGGCGACCCCCAGGTACATCACTCCGGGGTTCGACGGGTTGAACGCGATGGAGCTGACCCGGTCGTAGGCGTTGTGGTTGACGGTGACCCGGTTCCGGCGGGCGTCGTACTTGTAGATGTCGGTGCCGGTCGCCGCCCATCCCGTGCCGAAGTCGAAGTACAGCACCCCCGGGTCCGTCGGGTGGGGCGCGAGCAGCGGGCCGTTGGCGAGGGTGACCCCGTCGCCGTGGTCCACGACCGGGGCGAAGCGCCGGCCCCCGTCGAACGAGCGGTAGATGTGCCGCCCGCCGGACGGCGCGCCCCCGTCGGCCTCCCCGATGTCGAGGCCCATCGCGTACACGACGTTGGGGGCGGCCGGGGAGATCGCGGCGCTGAACACGTTGACCTTGCCGCCGGTCTTGCTCAGTCCGGTGGAGGCGGTCCAGGTCCGGCCGCCGTCGAAGGTGACGCGGGCGCCGGTGTCGGAGCCGCCCACCACCACGTGGTTCAGGTCGTACGGGTCGAACACCGCCGTGTAGACCAGCACGAGATCGCCCTGCGCCCAGGCGGGCACCCCGACGGTCCGCCAGGTACGCCCGCCGTCCCGCGACTCGTGGAGCTGCCCGCGACCGTCGGAGACCCGCAGGCGGTCGCCGCGGTAGCGGTCGACGCCGAGCCCGGCCACCTCGCCGGCGGGTGAGGTGAGCTGGGTGACGGCGCCGGACGTGGCGAGGGTGAGGTTGCCGTCGCGGTCCCAGGCGTAGGCCCGGCCGCCGCGGGCCGCGACCAGCTCGGTGTTCCTGCCGTTCACCTTGCCGACCGTCGCCCAGGTGCAGCCCGCGTCCTGCGAGGTCAGCAGCGCGTTGTTCGACATGGCGAGCAGTTCGTCAGGACGGTCGAGGGCGACGAGCCCGGTGGTGTAGACGACCGGCCGCAGCACCTGGCTGGTCGGCGCGATCGTCCTGCCGTCGTTGCGCGTGTACGTCACCGAGCCGTCGCCGTTGACGGTCCCGCAGGCCGGCTGGCGCCAGCGGCCGAAGGGCTCGTCCTCCGCGGCGGCGGGCCCGGCGGCCGACAGGACCACAAGCGCGGTCGCGACTCCGATGGTGAATGCCTTCTTCAACACTGCCTCCCCGAACAGGCCGGACTTACGGATCCGTCCTATCGGGCACGGGAGTGCCCGGGCTAGGCCGACGAAGGGCGGATTTGTGACATGGCAGGTATCTGACACACTTGCCGATCATGGACACGGACGAGAACGCGCTCGCCGCCGTCGGAGTGGACGCCGAGGACGAGCGGATCTACCGCGACCTGCTGCGCCGGCCCCGCGCCACGCTGCCCGAGCTGGCCGCGCACACCGGCCGCACCACGGTGGCCCTGCGCCGCGCCTGCTCCCGGCTGGAGGCGCTGGGCCTGGTCAGCCGCATGGCGGGCCGTCCGGTCCGGTTCCTGCCGACCCGGCCCGACGTCGCGGTGGCCGCCCTGATCTCGCGCCGGGAGGAGGGGCTGGCCCAGGCGCGGCTGGCCGCCCTCGCGCTGCTCGCCGAGACGCCGCGTACGGAGAACCAGGCTCCCGAGGAGCTGGTCGAGGTCGTGCAGGGCCAGGCGGCGGTGGTGCAGCGGTTCACGCAGCTGCAGCAGACCGCGACCGAGGAGCTCCTGGTGCTGGACCGGCCGCCGTACGCGCAGGACCCCGGCCAGCAGAACGTCGCCGAGATGGACCGCCTCGCGCACGGCCTCCTGGTGCGCGGCATCTACGACGCCGCGGCCCTGGAGATCCCCGGCAAGCTGCGCCTCGCCCAGGAGGCCGTGGCCGCCGGCGAACAGGCCAGGATCAGCCCCGAGGTCCCCATGAAGCTGGCCATCGCCGACCGGAAGACCGCCATCCTGCCGCTGAGCACGGCCGCGACCTCGCACGCCGACAGCGCGGTCATCGTGCACTCCTCGACGCTGCTCGACGCGCTGGTCACGCTGTTCGAGGTCCTGTGGCGGTCGGCGCTGCCGCTGCCCGCCAAGCCGCTCGCGACGCTCCCCTTCGGCCCGGCCGAGCTGCCCGACCCGGAGCTGTTCACGCTGCTCGCGGCCGGGCTCAAGGACGAGGCGGTCGCGCGCCAGCTCGGCGTGAGCCTGCGGACCGTGCACCGGCGGGTCAGCGAGCTGATGGACCGGCTCGGCGCGCGCACCCGCTTCCAGGCCGGGCTGCTCGCCGCCCGTCGCGGCTGGTGGGGCGCGGACTAGCGGGCATCCCGGCAGGTGGAGCGCTAGAGGGCGTCGCCGTGGGCCATCAGGTGGGCCGCCGCCAGCGAGCGCCAGGGGCGCCACCGTTCCAGGCAGGCGGCGGGGTCGAGGCCGAGATCGTCCAGCGCGGCCCGGAGAGAGGGGTCGGCCAGGGGGAACGCGTCGGGGTGCCCGAGCCGGAAGGCCAGGTCGTGCCGTAGGTCGCGATCCGCGTACGGCAGGGCCGCCAGCGTGTCCGGGCCCGTACCGTGACCGAGCGCCTCGTGCTCACCGGCCACGTCGGCGGCGAGCGCCCCGACCACGGACGCCTCCGCCCCGACCACGGACGCCTCCACCCTGATCATGGACGCTTCCGCGGCGGTCACGGTCGCCTCCGCCGCGATCGCGGTCGCCTCCGGGAAGGTGTGCGTGAGGCCGCCGGGCAGTCCGGGCACCCTCGTCCCCAGCGTGGCCACGAACGCCCCGAGCCGGTCCGCCGTCTCCCCCGGCGTCCTGCCGCGCCCGAGCACGGCCCGTACCCCGACCTCCAGGGCGCTCCAGGCCCCCGGCACGGCGAGCCCCGGCCGGGCCCGTACCAGCGGTCCGAGCACCGGATCGGCCGACAGCGCCGCCACCCCCGCCCCGTGGTCGGCCTCCACGCCGAGCAGCCGCGTGACCTGCCCCACCACGTGGATCAACCCCTCCCAGTACGGCAGGTGGGCCCGCAGCAGCAGGTGTCCCCCGCCGCCCGGCGACACCTCCAGCACCCCGGGCGCGCCGTCCACGGTGATCGTCCGCCGATAGGTGTCGCCGTCCACCTCCTCGACCCCCGGCACGGCCCGTACGGCGAGGAAGTCCCGTACGGCGGCCCAGTCGTAGCCGGGCACGAACGGCAGCCGCAGCACCAGCCCGCCGTCGGCCACCAGCCGGTCGGCGCGCCGCCGCCGCTCGCGCAGGTCGGACGGCGCGGCGCGGAACACCTCCCGCATGGTCCGGTTGAACTGCCGCAGGCTCCCGAACCCCGAGGCGAAGGCCACGTCGAGCACCGTCAGCTCGGAGTCGTCCAGGAGCCTCCGGGCGAAGTGCGCCCGCCGCGAACGCGCGAGCTGGTCGGGCGTCGCGCCCAGGTGCCTGAGGAACAATCGGCGCAGGTGCCGCGGCGACATGCCGATGCGCGCCGCCAGCGCCGCCTCGGTGCCGCCGTCCAGCACGCCGTCGATGATCAGCTGCCACGCCCGGCAGACCAGCTCGGGCGCGCCGGCCTCGATCGAGGCCGCCACCCGGTACGGCCGGCAGCGCAGGCACGCCCGGAACCCCGCGGCCTCGGCGGCGGCCGGGTGCTCGTACGTGCGCGTGTTGCGGAGCAACGGCTTGGCTCCGCAACCAGGCCGGCAGTAGATGCCGGTGGTGACGACGGCGGAGTACGTGGTCATGTCCTAGATGTACGTCATGCGCGGTTGGCCTGGAGACGGCTGGAGAAGTTGACGCTGATCCGGACCCCGGCCGGAGCGGTCTGCTTGGGCACGCAGTGCCGCCAGTCGCGCTGGCACCGCCCGCCCATCACCACCAGATCCCCGCCGGCCGGCGTCAGCGCGACGCTGCGCCCGCCGGTCCTCGGCTTGAGCAGGAACCGCCGCGTCGCCCCGAGGCTGAGCACCGGGACCACGCACTCGTCGCGCCTGCACGTCTGCCAGTCGCCGTGCCACCCGGTGCTGTCGCGGTGGTCGCGGTAGAGGTTCACCCAGAGCCCGTCGTACGGGACCCCGTAATGCTCCGGCAGCGCGGCGGTGATCGCGAGGAGCAGGGGCTCGGGCACCTCGGCCAGGTCGGTGTACTCGGCGGTGAGCCGCGGTTCGACGTACTTCTTGTCGAACATCCACCGGTCGCGCTGCTCCCAGCCGGCCTTCTCCAGCAGCGAGTCGAGCAGTTGCCGGCTGCCGCGCAGCCAGCCGGGGACGTGCTCGACCCATGAGGTGGCGTCGAGCCGGATGCGGCGCGCGCCGGCGAACGTGGGATCGAACCCCGGCTCCTCCACGGCCGGGTCCGTCTCCAGGAAGAGCGGCGGTTGCAAGGTGGACCTCCCGATGTCGCGTACCCGGAACATGGTGCGCGCGAGCCTGGGGGCAAGTCCGGCCACATCCGGACAACGACTGGCGGGACCCGGCCCGGCCTAGTACTCCAGCATCACTTTGTGATCTTTGGTGTGTAACGTGCCGCTCTTGTGATGGATCATGATGTCGCCGCGTGGGTGGCAGGGTTGGATGACCTG
>NZ_JBSFTC010000057.1:0-47867 GCF_053590415.1 Nonomuraea sp. NPDC003201 | reverse complement strand
CCAAGCAAATTTCCGTCAATTAATGACGGGGATATGCATGTGTATCTCATGCACTGGCTTTTAACACACTGTTGAGTTCTCAAGAAACGGACGCGTACTTCCTTGCTCAAAACCGTTCCGGTCTTTCGCTCGGAGGCGTTCATTTCGTTGTGTCTTTATTCTTTCCAGCCGTTCAAGTCCCTGTCAAATTGACCCGACTTGCTCGACCTGCTGGAATTAAGACCCGCCCCGCTTCCGGGACAACCCCTCTAACTTACCAGCCCTCACGAGTGGACGCGCACGTCCGCCGTGATGGAGGAGGAAGAAGGCTTGTGCCGGACTGCTTCGGCTCTTCAAGATTAGCAGCGCTCCCGACCCCTCGTGCCGGATCGCCGCGTACGACGGACACAGATCGATCACGCCCGAACATAGACTCCCCACGTGAGCAGTAACACGCCGCCAGTGGCGAAGAAGGTTCCGACTGAGCGCACCCACCACGGTGACACCGTCATCGACGAGTACGCCTGGCTGAGCAACAAGGAAGATCCCGATACCACCTCCTATCTGGAGGCGGAGAACGAGTTTCTCAAACAGCAGACCGCTCACCTCTCCGATCTCCAGGAGCAGGTGTTCCAGGAGATCAAGGGCCGCACGCAGGAAACCGACCTCTCGGTGGCCAGCCGCAAGGGCTCCTGGTGGTACTTCTCGCGCACCTCGGAAGGCAAGCAGTACGCCGTCTCCTGCCGGGTTCCGGCCGACAGCGACGCGCCTCCGGAGATCACCCCGGGTGCCACTCTCGAACGCGAGGAGGTGATTCTCGACGGCAACGAGCTCGCCGGCGACAGCCCGTTCTTCTCGATCGGCACCAGCTCCGTCTCGCCCGACGGCACGATGCTGGCCTATTCGACCGACTTCAAGGGCGACGAGCGATTCACGCTGAAGTTCAAGAACCTCGAAACAGGCGAACTGCTCCCCGACGAGATCACCGACATCTTCTACGGCGGCGCCTGGTCGGCCGACGGCTCGACGTTCTTCTACACGCGCGTCGACGACGCCTGGCGCCCGTTCCAGGTCTACCGGCACACCCTCGGCACCGAAGAGGACGTGCTGGTCTACGAGGAGTCCGACGAGCGTTACTGGGTCGGCATCGGCCTCACGCGCAGCGAGAAATACCTCGTGCTCGGCGCGGGCAGCAAGATCACCAGTGAGGTGCGCATTCTCGACGCCACCGATCCCGCCGGTGAGTTCACGGTCGTGCGCCCCAGGAAGACCGGCGTCGAATACGGCGTCGAGCACGCGGGCGACTTCTTCTACGTGCTCCACAACGAGAACGCCGAGAACTTCGAGCTGGCCACCGCCCCGCTCGACGCCCCCGGCACCTGGACGCCGCTGATCGCCCACCGGGACGACACCAGGCTCCTGGAGATCGACGCCTTCTCCGACCACGCCGTGGTGCACTTCCGCCGCGACGGGCTGACCGGCCTGCGCGTGCTGCCGTACCCGGGCGACGTCCAAGGTTGGCGCGAGCGGATCGAGGCCGCCGAGCGGAACGCGTACGAGATCGACTTCCCCGAGCCGCTCTACGACGTCGGGCCCGCGGGCAACCCCGAGTTCACCACGACGCGGCTCCGGCTGGCCTACACGAGCATGGTCACCCCGCCCAGCGTGTACGACTACGAGCTGGACACGCACGAGCTGATCCTGCTCAAGCGGCGCCCGGTGCTGGGCGGCTACGACCCGGCCGACTACGAGCAGTTCCGCGAGTGGGCCACGGCCGAGGACGGCACGAGGATCCCGGTGTCCATCGTGAAGCGCAAGGACTCCGCCAGGCCCGCGCCGACCGTTCTGTACGGGTACGGCAGCTACGAGACCTCCATCGACCCCGGCTTCTCGGTCCCGAGGCTCTCGCTGCTCGACCGCGGGTTCGTCTTCGCCGTCGCGCACATCAGGGGCGGCGGTGAGATGGGCCGCCGCTGGTACGAGGACGGCAAGCTCACCAGGAAGCGCAACACGTTCACCGACTTCGTGGCCGTGGCCAGGCACCTGAAGGCGACCGGCTGGAGCGAGCGGGTCATCGCCAGGGGCGGCTCGGCCGGCGGCCTGCTGATGGGCGCGGTCGCGAACCTGGCGCCGGAGGAGTTCGCGGGCGTGGTGGCCGAGGTGCCGTTCGTGGACGCGCTGAACACCATCCTGGATCCGTCGCTCCCGCTCACTGTGATCGAATGGGACGAGTGGGGCGACCCGCTGCACAACCCCGACGTCTACGCCTACATGAAGAGCTACACCCCGTACGAGAACGTGGACGGCCGCGCGTACCCGCCGATCCTGGCCATCACCAGCCTGAACGACACCCGCGTCCTCTACCACGAGCCCGCGAAGTGGATCGCTCGCCTGCGGGCGACGGCGAACGGCGGGCCGTTCCTGCTCAAGACGGAGATGGGCGCCGGGCACGGCGGCCGCAGCGGGCGCTACGACGCCTGGCGCGAGGAGGCCTTCGCGCTCTCCTGGATCATCGAGAGGGGCACCTCATGACCTATCAGGCCGACGACAGCCGCTACGAGCGGCAGCCGTACAACCGCAGCGGTCGCAGCGGGCTGAAACTGCCCGCGGTCTCGCTGGGCCTGTGGCACAACTTCGGCGACACCCGCCCGATCGAGAACTCGCGGGCGATCCTGCGGCGCGCGTTCGACCTCGGGGTGACGCACTTCGACCTGGCCAACAACTACGGCGTCCCGTACGGCTCGGCGGAGACGAACTTCGGCCGCATCCTGCGCGAGGACTTCACCCCGTACCGGGACGAGCTGATCATCTCCACCAAGGCCGGCTACGACATGTGGCCGGGTCCGTACGGCGAGTGGGGATCGCGCAAGTACGTCCTGGCCAGCCTCGACCAGTCGCTGAAGCGCATGGGGCTGGAGTACGTCGACATCTTCTACAGCCACCGCCCCGACCCGGGGACGCCGCTGGAGGAGACCATGGGGGCGCTCGACCGGGCCGTGCGCTCGGGCAAGGCGCTCTACGCGGGCATCTCCAACTACTCGGCCGAGCAGACCGCCCAGGCCGCGCGGATCATGCGCGAGCTGGGCACGCCGCTGCTCATCCACCAGCCGTCCTACTCGATGATCAACCGGTGGATCGAGGACGGGCTGCTCGACGCGGTGGAGGAGGCGGGCATGGGCTGCATCGTGTTCTCGCCGCTGGCCCAGGGCTTGCTGACCGACCGCTACCTCGGCGGCGTGCCGGCGGACTCGCGGGCGGCGACGAGCAGGTTCCTCAGCGCCGACCGGATCGACCTCGACCTGGCTCGCGGCCTCGACGAGATCGCCAGGGGCCGCGGGCAGACGCTGGCCCAGATGGCGCTGTCGTGGACGCTCAGGGACCCGCGGGTGACGAGCGTGCTCATCGGGGCGAGCAGCGTGCGGCAGTTGGAGGACAACGTGGCGTGCGTGGACGGCCCGGCCTTCACGGAGGACGAGCTGGCGGCCATCGACAAGATCACCGAGCGCTACACGGCCCGTTGATCACAGGGATTCGTGCCGCTGAAGGTAGGTGAAGGCGGCCCAGCCGGGCAGCACCGGGAGCCAGAACGTGAGCAGCCGGTGCAGCAGCACGGCCGAGGTGGCCAGCTCGGCGGGCACGCCGGCCACGGTCAGGCCGCCCGCGAGCGCGAGTTCGACCGCGCCCAGACCGCCCGGTGTGGGCGCGGCCGAGCCGATGGCGTTGGCCGTGAGGTAGACGACCGCGACGGCGGTGAAGCTGAGCGAGCCGCCGAACGCGGCCACACAGGCGTCCAGGCAGAGCACGAACGCCAGGGTGATCATGAGCGTGCCCGTGCACGCCTCCACCATCTTGCGCGGCGACTGCAGCACGTCGAGCAGCCTGGGCAGCACGTTCGAGAACAGTTTGCGCATCCTGGAGGTCACCAGCCTGCGCAGCGGCGGCACGCCAAGCACCACCACGACCAGCACCGCGACCGCGAGCAGCACCAGGACGAGGCCGCGCGACGGGGTGAACGACGTGGTCGTGGTGGAGCCGGTGATGTAGGCGAACAGCAGCAGCAGCGCGATGTGGAAGACCAGCATGATGAGCTGTGAGGCCCCCACGCTGGCCACCGCGCTGGCCGGCGAGATGCCGCGCTTCTGCAGGTAACGGGTGTTGATCGCGACGCCGCCCACGGCGGCGGGCGCGACGAGCTTGACGAACGACGAGGCGAACTGCACGAGCACGGTACGCCAGAGCGGCAGCGGCTCGGGCACGAAGCCCCGCAGCATCAGGGCCGCGGCCACGAAGCTGACGAACGACGCGACCAGCGCGACCCCGGACCAGGCCCAGTTGGCCGTGGTGACCACCCGGTAGATGTCGACCCGGCTGAGCTGGGAGAGCACGATGTACGCGGCCAGCGTGCTGGCGATGATCGTGATCAGGGTGCGCGGTTTGAAGCGTTCGAGGCGTACTTCCTCGACCTTGCCCTGCGGCTTGAGCGCGACGATGTGCTCGCGGATGCCGGCCAGCAGGTTCTTGTTCTTCGACAGGGCCGAACGGGTCTCCCTGGTCAGCGCGATGCGCTGGAGCAGCGGCATGGCGGCGGCCAGCGTGTCGGGCCCCATGACGGCCGCCGCCGTCCGTACGGAGCGCTCAGGGCCGACGCGCAGCGCCAGGTAGGTGAGCAGCTGGGCGATGTCGAGCCTGAGCAGCAGGTCGCCGGCGGCGATCTCGCCGCTGCGCGCGTCGGTCAGCACGACGCGGCCCGCCCGGTCGAGGTGGATGCTGTCGCCGGTGAGCCGCCGGTGCGCCAGGCGCTGGATCTGCAGCAGCTCCACCTGCTCCCAGATCTGGGCGAGCAGCTCGTCGTCGATCTGCTCGTCGGGCACCTCGTCGAGGGGGCGCGTCTCGATGTGCTCGTACGCGAGCATCGCGGCCTCGGTGCCGATCTCGCTGGTGCCGAGCAGCCTGGGGGTGCTCACGCCGGCCGCCTGGGCCGCGTACGCCATGAGCGCCTCGCGCTCCAGCTCCGCCCGGAGCGACCTGATGGCCCTGCGCCTGGTCTCGGAGTTGAGCCGGATGCGCCGCCACAGCCGGTACGGCAGCCCGGCCACCTGCCGGTCGCGGTCGAGCACGGTGACGTCGAGGCTGGTGCCGTCCTTGAGCCCGATGGCGTAGCGGCGGCTCCCCTGGTGGTCGTCCTCGATGCGGCGGGCCGAGACCACCGCGAACGACAGCTTGCGCAGCGCGGCCACCAGGGCGCTGCCCGCCGGCCTGGTGTTGGGGCTGCCGACGCCGTAGAGGGTGGCGTAGCCGATGACCATGCCGACCAGCACCGTGACGATGGCGCTCGGGATCGTGATCTGCCGGCCGGAGAAGAACGCGAGGACGTAGAGGGCGATCGTGGTCCACATCAGCATGCGCCAGGTGGGCCGGCGCGAGATGCGGACGGCGGTGGCGTACGCGACGACCGAGGTGAGCAGCGTGTTCACCGGCTCGATCGTCCGGTCGCCGGTCAGCAGCACGCGCAGGTCGTCGGCGTTGCCGGCGACCAGCCACTGCCCGAGCAGGAACGACCCGGCCATGCCGATGATCGCGGCGATCAGCCCTTCGGCGACGCGCAGCCCGTCGCGGTGGAAGACCCGTTCGACGGCGAAGGCCGCGGGCACGATGAGCACGGCCGCGCCACCCAGGAACGCGGCGATCCTGCTGAGCAGCGGTACGAGCTGCGCGCCCTCCTTGACGTCGGCCTCCAGGCCGATGAGCGTCTGCTTGGCGACCAGCGCGAGCAGGACGACCGCGCCGAGCACGATGAGCGTGGCGAAGAAGCGCAGCAGGTCGGAGGGGCGGCGAAGGCGCTGGGGCAGCAGCGGCTCCACAACGTAGACGTCGCTTTCCGCGCGTGACTCACCCACGGCTGGATCCCCCTCGAGGTCCTCCGTGTCATCTCGTTCCCTGATTTCGGCCACCGACAGCGATTCTGCACCTTCCCGGCCGGACCGTGCGATCTCTAGGCTTCCAGTGTCCTCAATCGCCCCCGCAATCGTCGCACCGGGCAGGCTACACGCATTTCCGCGTCTGCCGTCATTCCAGGTGCGGGACGTAGTCTGTGTCCCATGTCGGGTGAATTGAGGGTTTTGGGGGCGTGTCCGCTGGACTGCCCGGATGGCTGCTCCTGGGTGGTCACCGTGGAGAACGGCAGGGCTGCCAAGCTCCGCGGCAACCCCGACCACCCGTACACCAGGGGCGCCCTCTGCGTGAAGGTCAACCGTTACCTCGAGCACACCCGGGCGGACGACCGCATCCTGCACCCCATGCGCCGAATCGGCCCCAAGGGCTCCGGCCAGTTCGAGCGCATCACCTGGGACGAGGCGCTCGACGAGATCTCGGTGCGGCTGCGCGGCATCGTCGAGGAGCACGGCGGGGAGGCCATCTGGCCGTACCTGGGCACCGGCACGCTCGGCTACCTGCAGGGCTGCGAGGGCGTGGCCGGGCGGCGGTTCTGGAACATGCTGGGCGCCTCCAAGCACTGGCTCAACATCTGCTCGGCGGCCGGCAGCAGCGGCCTGATGCGGACGAACGGCACCCCGGGCGGCATGGACCCCGAGAACTTCGCGCTGGCGAAGCTGATCCTGCTCTGGGGCACGAACACGCTGACCAGCGGTCACCACCTGTGGAAGTTCATCCAGGACGCGCGGGCGGACGGCGCGCACGTCGTCGCCATCGACCCGATCCGCACCAGGACGGCCGACCAGGCCGACGAGTACCTGGCGATCAGGCCGGGCACGGACGCGGCGCTCGCGCTCGGGCTGCTCAACGTCGTGCTGGCGGAGAACGCGCAGGATGAGGAGTTCCTGGCCGAGCACACCGAGGGCTGGGAGGACTTCCACCAGGAAATCCTGAAATATCCGGTCGAGACTGTGGCTGAAATCACCGGCATCCCCGCCTCCGCCATCCACAGCCTGGGGATACGGCTCGCCCACACCCGCCCGACCGCCATCCGCGCCACACAGGGCCTCCAGCGGCACCAGGGCGGCGGCACCGCGCTGCGCACGCTCGCCTCGATCCCCGGCGTCACCGGCGACTGGCGCCACCCCGGCGGCGGCATCGCGTACTCCACCAGCGGCCACGTGCACTTCGCCATCGACACCCGCGACGACCTGCTGGCCAAGCCCGTCCGCACGCTCGTCATGACCAAGCTGGGGTCCCAGCTCGACGACGTGAAATGCCTGTGGGTGTACGCGGCCAACCCGGTGGGCTCGAGCCCCGACGCGAACGCGATCAGGCGGCAGCTCGCCCGCGAGGACCTGTTCACGGTGGTCATGGAGCAGTTCCCGACCGACACCGTGGACTACGCCGACATCGTGCTCCCCGCGACCATGCAGACCGAGCACCAGGACCTGCACGCCGGATACGGGCACCTCTACCTGCTCTGGAACGAGCCCGCCGAGCCCGCGCCCGGCGAGTGCCTGTCCACGACGGAGACGTTCCGGCGGCTGGCGGCGCACATGGGGATGACCGAGCCGTCGCTGTTCGACTCGGACCTGGAGCTGGCCGAGCAGCTGCTGGCGAGCGGGCACCCGTCGCTGGAGGGCATCACGCTGGACCGGCTGCGCAAGGAGGGCTGGGTGCGGATGAACTACCCCGAGCCCTTCACGCCGTTCGCCGAGGGCTTCCCGACGAGGTCGGGCAGGATGCGCTTCCCGCAGGCGGGCAAGGCGTACACACCGTCCCACACGGCCGGTACGAGGGGCGGCTCGCCGTACCCGCTGGCGCTGGTCACGCCCGCGTCGCACACGTTCCTCAACACGACCTTCGGCAACAACCCTGAGCTGCGCCGCCGCGCCAAGGACCCGGTGGTGCTGGTCAACCCGGCCGACGCGGCCGCCCGGGGGCTGGTGGCCGGTCAGCGGGTACGCGTGCACAACGACGGCGGCGAGTTCCTGGCGGACGTGGAGATCAGCGACCGCGTGGCGGCCGGGGTGGTGGCCTCGCCGAAGGGGCGCTGGCCGAAGCTGACCCCCGGCGGCGCCAACCCGAACGCGGTCGTGGCCGAGCGGGACGGGGACATGGGAAGGGGGCCGGGCTTCCACGACAACCTGGTCGAGATCAGCCCTTGTGCCGGTCCATGAACGCCACGATCCGGTCGAGCACGTCCTTCCCGTGAGGACTGGCGAACAGCGCCGAGGCGTGCAGGCTCTCCCCCGGGATGACCATGGTCTGGTTGTCAGGGGCCTTCGTGGCGGCGGCGTGCGCCCTGGCCAGGTCGTCGGCGCCGCCGTACCCGTCGTTCGCGGAGCCGATCTGGAGGAGCGGGACGGTCAGTCTGGCCGCGTTCTCCCCGCTGATCTCGCCTGAGACGGCCACCACGCCGGCCACCTTCGAGCCGAGCCGCAGGGCGGCGGGGACGGCGGTGGTGGCGCCGATCGAGCCGCCGACCAGGAAGACCCGCTTGACGCCCGGCTCCTTGGCCAGGCGTTCGGCCATGGCGACGGCGCCGTCCTCGGGGAGGATGGCGGAGGTCCTGGCGTACAGCAGGACGCGGTAGCCGGCGGCCACGAGGCGGTCCGACAGGGGCCGCCACGTGCACACGTTGCCCCGGCGCTCGTAGGTGATGACCACGCCCACCGGGCCGTCACCGGTGATCACGCCGGGCAGGTCGCCGTCGTGCTTGAAGATCTTGCCGTCCGCCTCGGTGAAGCACCCGGAGACGTTCGGCCCCGTCGGAATCGGGGCCGACGTCGTCGCCTCGGGAACCGGGGCCGGACTCGTCGCCGCGGGAGCCGTGCTCGGGCCGGGCGCCGCGGCACCGGTGCCGGCCGCGCCCCCGCAGGCCGTCAGCACTCCCACCATGAGCCCCACCACACCTACCAACGCGCGCATGGCCGCCCTTTCCGCTCAACTATGTCAGAAGTGACATAGTCGTAGGAGCACCATATCCTTGGGCGAACCATGACCTCAACGCTGGGATTCGCGATCCTCGCCGTGCTGGCGCGCGGCGAGCGCACGGGGTACGACCTGGCTGCGGCCATGCGGCGGCCCGTCGGCTACTTCTGGACGGCCGGGCACAGCCAGATCCATGCCGAGCTGCAGAAGCTGCGGGCCGGGGGGCTGGTCGGGTTCGAGGCCGAGCACGGGCCGGGGCCGCAGGGCAGGAAGGTCTACCACCTGACCGCCGAGGGCCGGGTGGTGCTGCGGGAATGGGTCACCGAGCCGCCCCGCGAGCGGCCGGAGCGCGACGAGCTGGTGCTGAAGACGTACGCGTCGTGGCTGGCCGAGCCGGAGCTGGTCAGGCGGATGTTCGCCGACCAGCTCGCCGCGCACGAGGAGCGGCTGGCCGAGTACGAGCGGCAGGAGGCGTCATTCGACGGGCCGCCCGCCTTCGACGATCCCCGGTTCGGCAACTACGCCACGTTGCGCTGCGGGCTGAGCTACGAGCGGCACCGGGCCGAGTGGTGCCGCTGGATGCTGGCTCAGCTCAGCGAGAGCTTGTAGCCCTCGTGGGAGGCCGCGAAGCCGAGGTTGTCGTAGAAGCGGTGCGCGTCCGTACGTGACTTGTCGGAGGTGAGCTGCACGATGACGCAGCCGCGCTCCCGGGCCCGGTCGACGGCCCACTTGATCATCCGGCCGCCGAGGCCCTGGCCGCGGGCGGCGGCGGCGACCCTGACGGCCTCGATCTGGCACCGCTCGGCGCCCAGCCGCGACAGCCCGGCCAGGTACGTGAGCTGCATCGTGCCCACCACCTCGCCGTCCTGCTCGGCGACGATCAGCTCGTCGTACGGGTTGGCGTCGATCCGCTCGAACGCCGCCAGGTAGCGCTCGTCGCCGGGGTCGCCCTCGCGCGTGGCGCCGAGATGGTCGTCGGCCAGCATCGCCACGATCGCCGGCACATCCTCCTTGCGGGCCTCGCGGAAGAGCACTTTCTCACTTTGCTGCATGTCCGAATGATGTCAGGGATGGCTCAGGGTCCTTCCCCGATGCCCCCAAGGGGGCCGAAAAGGCACCATGAGTGACATGAACGAAATCAGCCGACGAGACGAAGTCTCGCTGTCGGGTGCCGCGCTCCGCGGCGCCCCCTGGAAGGCCGCCGCCGTCGGTGGCGGCGCCGTCGCCGCGACCAGCTTCGGCCTGGGCGTGCTCACGGGCGGTGGCGACCTGGTGTGGGCGCTGGGCCTGGGCATCAGCCTGTTCGCCCTGATCGCCGCGATCGGCGCGGTCTCCAAGCCGCACGAGGGCGACCGGGTGACCCGCCAGGCCCGCCTCTGGTCGCTGAAGCACCCGTGGAAGTTCGCACTGCTGCCCGCGGCCATCACGGCCGTGCTGGACTACCCGGTGCAGCTCGTGCTCGACCACGAAGGGGTGTTCGGCTCCGGCGTGCAGGCCCTGTGGCACGGCGCGCTGGTCTACCTGATCGCCGGCATCCTGACCCTCACCATGCGGGGCCGCGCCGATTCCGCCCGGTGAGCTCAGCCCTGCGCCTCCCGCTCCGCCTGGCTCCGGCACACGCAGAACTCGTTGCCCTCCGGGTCGAGCATCGTCACCCAGCCGGTGCCATCGGGCTGCCGCAGGTCGTCGTGGACGGTCGCGCCCAGCCCGATCAGCCGCTCGACCTCCTGGTCGCGGGTCCTGCCCTCGGTGCCGTTGACGTCGAGGTGGACCCGGTTCTTCACGGTCTTGCCCTCGGGCACGCGGATGAACAGCAGGAACGGGTCCTGCCTGGTACGCAGCATGACCTCGTCGTCGCCCGGCTTGTCACCCTCGCCGAGCGGCAGCCCGGTGGCCTTGCTCCACCAGGTGGCGATCTCGTACGGGTCGGCGGCGTCGATGGTCACGGCATGAATTTCGATCACGCAGACACCCAACCCGTGACGAGCCGGAACGTCAAGGTCAGGCGAGCACCCGCAGGCCGATGACCCCCGCCAGGATCAGCGCGATCGAGACGATGCGCGCCGGCGAGACCTCGTCCCCCATGGCGATCATGCCCAGCACCGCGGTGCCCGCCGCGCCGACGCCGGTCCAGACGGCGTACGCGGTGCCGACTTCGAGGGTCTTGAGCGCGTACGAGAGCAGGCCGAAGCTCAGCACGGCCGTGACGAGGAACGACAGGGTCCACCACAGGTTGCCGAACCCGTTGCTGAGCTTGAGCGAAAGGGCCATGACGACTTCGAAGACGCCGGCCAGCACGAGGACGATCCACGCCATGATCAGAACTCCCTTGGGACGAGACATCAGTACGTGCGTCGTCTTGGCGTTCCGGGTACGGCGCGTCTCGTCCGGGAGCTTGTCAGCTCATGAGCGACAACGCGGCCCTCGACGGGATCATTCCCACCAGATGGTGACCCATCGGTCGCGCGGCAACGGCCACATGCCCAGCTCCATCACCGTGGCCGCCACCTCCTCCGCTCTGGACGGGTCGAGGCACACCCTGCGGCACGCGCTGGCCGCCAGGTCGTCCAGCGAGGTGAATCGTTCCAGGGGAGCTTCCCGTTCCTCCACCTGCACCGGGTAGCCGAGCGCCGCGGCCAGCGCCACGCAGTCCTCGGCGATGGGCCGGACCGGCCGGTCCACCCCGTGGAAGTGCTGCCACAGCGGCGCCATCCAGCTCATGGGATGGCGGTGCGTGAGCTCCAGCACCACCCGCCCCTGCGTGCGCTCGTCGAGGGCCCGCAGGAAGTCGGCCAGGTCGAGGACGTTGTAGATCACGTGAGCGGCGATGGTGACGTCCACCACGGGCACCCGCCCGGCCACGTCGGGCCAGCGCCCCTCGATCGCCGTGACCGGCACGCCGAGCTTCTCCGCCCGGGCGGTCAGCCCCTCCAGCATCGACGCCGAGGTGTCCACCGCGTAGAGGTGGCCGATGCGCTCGTGCAGCGGCAGGGACGAGGCGCCGGGGCCCGAGCCCACGTCGAGCAGCGTGCCCTTGTCGGGCAGCGCCTCCGAGAGCCGGGACATGGTGGGGCCGTCGTCGGGTTCGGCCAGCGCCCTGTCGGTACGGGTGCCGAACCGCTCGGGCGAGTGACTCCAGGGGTCGGCGGAAACCTTGGCCATGATCTTGTCGGGAATGGCCCATGATTCCAGGCGCTCTCGCCATCTCGCGGCGAGTTCTTCGGCGTCCATGGAGACGAGCATGCCACGCATACCTGGGGTTACCCGCGGGTAGCATTGCAGAGTAAGGTTACTCGCCAGTACGAATACCCCTCGGTTCAAGGAGATCGACCCCATGGGCCACTACAAGAGCAACGTGCGAGACCTGGAATTCAACCTCTTCGAGGTGTTCGGGCGACGTGAGATCCTCGGCACAGGGCCCTTTGCGGACGTGGACGAGGAGGTCGCCCGGGGCATCCTTGACGAGGTCAACAGGCTGGCCTCCGGCGTCCTGGCCGACTCCTTCGAGGAGGGCGACAGGAACCCGCCGGTGTTCGACGCCGCGACCAGCTCCGTGAAGGTGCCCGAGGGCTTCAAGAAGTCCTACAAGGCGCTGGTGGACGGCGGCTGGGCCAACCTCGACCTGCCCCCCGAGCTGGGCGGCCCCGGCATCCCGAGGAGCCTGGCCTGGGCCACGGCCGAGATGGTGCTGGGCGCGAACCCGGCGCTGTACATGTACGCCGCGGGCCCCAACTTCGCCTACACGCTGTGGAAGGTCGGCACGCCGGAGCAGAAGCGCTTCGCCGAGCTGGCCATCGAGCGCGAGTGGGGCGCCACGATGGTCCTCACCGAGCCGGACGCCGGCTCCGACGTGGGCGCCGGGCGGGCCAAGGCGGTGCGCCAGGAGGACGGCAGCTGGCACATCGAGGGCGTCAAGCGCTTCATCACCAGCGCCGAGCACGACATGACCGAGAACATCTTCCACCTCGTGCTGGCCCGCCCCGAGGGCCACGGCCCGGGCACCAAGGGGCTGTCGATGTTCCTGGTGCCGAAGTTCCACGTGAATCTCGAGACCGGCGAGCTGGGCGAGCGCAACGGCGTCTACGTCACCAACGTCGAGAAGAAGATGGGGCTGAAGGTCTCCACGACGTGCGAGCTGACGTTCGGCGACAAGCACCCGGCCGTCGGCTGGCTGGTGGGCGATGTCCACGAGGGCATCAGGCAGATGTTCATGGTCATCGAGCACGCCCGCATGATGGTCGGCACCAAGGCCATCGCCACGCTCTCCACCGGTTACCTGAACGCGCTGGAGTACGCCAAGTCGCGCCTGCAGGGTGCGGACCTGACCCGGATGGCCGACAAGGCCGCCCCGCGGGTCGCCGTCACCCACCACCCCGACGTGCGGCGCGAGCTCATGCTGCAGAAGTCGTACGCCGAGGGCATGCGGGCCCTGGTGCTCTACACGGCCACGTTCCAGGACACCCTCCTGGTCGACCCCGACGACCGGCACGCCAGTGAGATGAACGACCTGCTGCTGCCCATCGTCAAGGGCGTCGGCTCCGAGCGGTCGTACGAGCTGCTCTCCCGCTCGCTGCAGACCCTCGGCGGCTCGGGCTACCTGCAGGACTACCCGATCGAGCAGTACATCCGGGACGCCAAGATCGACTCCCTCTACGAGGGCACGACCGCGATCCAGGGCCTGGACCTGTTCTTCCGGAAGATCCTGCGCAACCAGGGCGCGGCGGTCGGGTCGCTGCTGGCCGAGATCGGCGAGTTCGCCGGCTCGGAGGCGGGCAACGGCCGGCTCAAGGAGGAGCGCAAGCTCCTCGCGGAGGCCGCCGCCGAGGTCAAGGCCATGGGCGACACCATGGCGGGCTGGGCGCTGGGCTCGCTGGAGGCGCCGGCCGAGGTGTACAAGGTCGGGCTGAACACCACCCGGCTCCTGCTCGCGCTGGGCGACCTGGTGATCGGCTGGCTGCTGCTGCGGCAGGCCGAGGTGGCGCTGGCCAGGCTGGCCGACGGCGAGGACCCGTTCTACCTGGGCAAGGTGGCCGCGGCCTCGTTCTTCGCCAAGACCGTCCTGCCGCGGCTGGCGACCGAGCGCCGGATCGTGGACTCCACCGGGCAGGAGCTCATGGAGCTCCCCGAGGAGGCCTTCTGAACCGTGGGGGCGGGGGTGCTTCGAGGGAGTACGGTCGCGGCATGAGCTCGACTTCCCACGATCATCCCCTTCCTCCGCCCCGGGTCGAAGAGGTGTCCGAGGGCGTCTTCGCCTACATCCAGCCCGACGGGAGCTGGTGGATCAACAACACCGGCTTCCTGGCCGGCCGGCGCGGCGTGATCTGCGTCGACGCCTGCTCGACCGAGCGCCGTACGCGGGCCTTCCGCGAGGCCATCGGCACGGTCACCGACCGGCCGATCACCACGCTGGTCAACACCCACCACCACGGCGACCACACGTTCGGCAACTGGCTCTTCCCCGAGGCCACGATCGTCGGGCACGAGGGCGTGCGGGAGCAGATCCTGGCCGACGGCGTCCCCACCTACCGCGCCGCGTGGTCGCCCGAGGTGGAGTGGGGCGAGATGGAGGTGGCGCCGCCGTTCCTCACCTTCACCGACCGGATCACCCTGCACTCCGACGACCTGCGGTGCGAGGTGAGGCACGTGGGCCACGCCGCGCACACGACGAACGACTCGTACGTGTGGATCCCCGAGCGGCGGCTGCTGTTCTCGGGCGACCTCGTCTTCAACGGCGGCACGCCGTTCGTCCTGATGGGCTCGGTGGCCGGGGCGCTGGACGCGCTCGACCAGCTCAGGGCGCTGGGGGCGGAGACCGTCGTGCCGGGCCACGGCGGGGTGTGCGGGCCGGAGGTATACGACCGGGTCGAGGGTTACCTGCGGTTCGTGCAGGAGACCGCGGCGCG
Source organism: Nonomuraea sp. NPDC003201 (assembly GCF_053590415.1). Taxonomy (NCBI): domain Bacteria; kingdom Bacillati; phylum Actinomycetota; class Actinomycetes; order Streptosporangiales; family Streptosporangiaceae; genus Nonomuraea; species Nonomuraea sp. NPDC003201. Next base: position 33,117 of record NZ_JBSFTC010000057.1, on the reverse strand, counting down.
GGGCCGGGCGGCGGGCCTGTCGCCGCTGGAGGCGGCCAGGCAGGCAGACCTGGGCGAGTGGGGCGGGCTGCTGGACTCCGAGCGCATCGTGGGCAATCTGCACCGCGCCTACGCCGAACTCGACGGACAGCCGCTGGGCGCGCCGATCGACCTGGCCACCGCCGTGTTCGACATGATCACCTACAACGGCGGCAAGCCTTTGTCCTGCCTCGCCTGAGATGTTACGGGTGTGATCTTCTGTACCCGGGTATGACCGTGGCTGTACTCGCCGTTTGCCTGGAGGTCGTCATGGGTGTCGGGGTAAGCATCTTCTTCCTCACGCTTGGCGCCATCCTGAGATTCGCGATCGAGCCCGACGTGTTCGGCAAGGCCGTCCACATGGATGTCGTCGGGCTCATCTTCATGATCGTCGGTGGCGTGGGAGTGGTGCTGAGCGTCGTGCTGGCCCCCAGGAGGGGCCGCACTTCCGAGGGCCGGCTGATGCACCGCGAGAACAACCCGCCGGAGATCTAGAGGCTGAGCTGCACCGCGGCCCGGGAGGCCAGGATCGGCCTGATGTGCTCCACGATCACCGCCTGATGCTGCGGGTGGTCGCGGTAGACCAGGTAGTCGTCGACGTCGTCGAAGTCGGCCACCACCGCGTAGTCGTGGTTGCCCTGGTTGATGCCCGCGTCCGGGCCCACGGTGTACGAGCGGAGCTGCGGGATGATGCCGGGCAGCTTGCCCAGCTCGGTGGTCACCGTCTCCTTCTGCTCGTCGGTCGCGGCCTCGGTCCAGGTGAACAACACGATGTGGCGAATCATGCGATCAGGTGTATCAGATCGCGACGGCGTGACTCTGTACGGGATGGGTGCGGGTGTCCCCGGCCTACGGCGATCGCCGGGGGAGGGGTCCTCCCGGCGGTCGCCGTAGGCTTTCCCGGCTAGCTCCAGGCCAGCATGTGCAGCGGGTCCTCCAGCATGTCGCCGACGTCGCGCAGGAACATCGAGCCCAGCTCGCCGTCCACGATGCGGTGGTCGAACGACAGGGCCAGGGTGGTCACCTTGCGCACCGCCAGCTCGCCGTCCACCACCCACGGCATGTCCCTGATCTGGCCGACGGCGAGGATGGCGGCCTCGCCGGGGTTCAGGATCGGGGTGCCGGCGTCGACGCCGAAGACGCCGACGTTGGTGATGGTGAAGGTGCCGCCGGCCATCTCGGCCGGCTGGGTGCGGCCCGCCCTGGCGGTCTCCGTGAGCTCGGCCAGCCGCCCGGCCAGCTCGGGGAGCGACAGGGTGTGGGCGTCCTTGACGTTGGGCACGACGAGGCCGCGGGGGGTGGCGGCGGCTATCCCCAGGTTCACGTAGCGCTTGACCACGATCTCCTGCGCCGCCTCGTCCCACGACGAGTTGATCATCGGGTGGCGTTTGACGGCGGTGAGGACCGCCTTGGCCACCAGCAGCAGCGGGGACACCTTGACGTCCGCGAAGTCCCGGAAGGTGCGCAGGCGCCGCACCGTCTCCATGGTGTTCGTCACGTCGAGCTGGAGGAACTCGGTGACGTGCGGAGCGGTGAAGGCGCTGGCGACCATGGCCTGGGCGGTCATCCTGCGCACGCCCTTGACGGGGATGCGCTCCTCCGGCCGCTCGGCCGCCGCCACCTCGGCGACCGGGGCCGCCCCGGCCTCCGCAGCGGCGTGGACGTCCTCGCGGGTGATCGAGCCCTCGGGGCCGGTGCCGGCGAGGGTGGACAGGTCGACGCCGAGGTCTTTGGCCAGTTTCCGTACGGGTGGCTTGGCGAGGACGCCGACCCGGCCGGCCGGCGGCGCGACAGGGGCAGCGGCAGGGGCAGGAGCAGGGCCGCCGGCCACCTCCACGCGGGAGGGGTTGGCCACCGGGCTCGCCGGGATGCCGGGAGCCTGGGGCTTGCGGGGGCGGCGCTTGGTGGCGCCGGTCTTGACGCCGTAGCCGACCAGGACCGCCTGGCGCTCCTCCTTGGGCGCCGGGCTGCCGTGAGCCCCGGGCTCGACGGCGCCCTCCGCCGGAGGCGTGGGCACCATGTCCTCGGCCAGGGCCTTGGTCTCCTCCGAGACGGGAGCGGCGCCCTCGGAGGTCTCGACGGCGATGATGGGGGCGCCGACGTCGACCGTCTGGCCCGCCTCGGCCAGCAGGTCCGCGACCACCCCGTCCCAGGGGATCGGGAGCTCGACGATCGACTTGGCCGTCTCGATCTCGACGACGATCTGGTTGACCTTGACCGCGTCACCCGCCTCGACGTGCCAGCGGACGACCTCGGCCTCCGTCAGCCCTTCGCCGACGTCGGGGAGCTTGAACTCGCGTCGCATGAGAACCCCACCCCCCTCAGTACCCGAAGGCGCGGTCGACGGCGTCGAGCACCCGGTCCAGGTCGGGCAGGTAGTGCTCCTCCAGCTTCGACGGCGGGTAGGGGGTGGAGAAGCCGCCGACCCTGAGCACCGGCGACTCCAGGTGGTAGAAGCACTGCTCCGTGATCCTGGCCGCCAGCTCGGCCCCGAAACCGCTGTTGACGGGGGCCTCGTGGACGACCACCACCCGCCCGGTACGGCGCGCGGAGTCCATCACGGCCGGTTCGTCCAGCGGGTTGAGCGAGCGCAGGTCGATCACCTCCAGCGAACGGCCGTCTTCCTCGGCGGCCGTGGCGGCCTCCAGGCACGTCTTGACCATGGGGCCGTAGGCCAGCAACGTGACGTCGGACCCGGGGCGCACGACCCGGGCCGCGTGCAGCGGCGGCCACCAGTCGGTGGAGCCGGTGTCGATGTCGGCCTTCTCCCAGTAGCGCCGCTTGGGCTCGAAGAAGATCACCGGGTCGTCGCTGCGGATGGCCTGCTGGATCATGGTGTACGCGTCGGCCGGGTTGGAGCAGGACACGACGCGCAGGCCGGCCGTGTGGGTGAAGTACGCCTCGGGCGACTCGCTGTGGTGCTCGACCGCGCCGATGCCGCCGCCGCACGGGATGCGTACGACGACCGGGAGCTTGATCGCGCCCAGCGAGCGCATCGGCATCTTGGCGAGCTGCGTGATGATCTGGTCGGCGGCCGGGAAGACGAACCCGTCGAACTGGATCTCGCACACCGGCCGGTAGCCGCGCAGCGCCAGCCCGATCGCGGTGCCGATGATGCCCGACTCGGCCAGCGGCGTGTCGATGACGCGGTCCTCGCCGAAGTCCTTCTGCAGGCCGTCGGTGACCCGGAAGACGCCGCCCAGCTTGCCGACGTCCTCGCCCATGATGAGGACCTTGGAGTCGTCCTCCATGGCCTTGCGCATGCCCTCGTTGAGCGCCTTGGACAGGCTCATGACCGTCATTTGGCGAACCCCTCCAAGTAGGCCGCGTACTGGGCGCGCTCCTGGTCCATCAGGGCGTGGGGCTCGCGGTAGACGTGGTCGAAGATGTCGAGCGGCCGGGGGTCGGGCATGGCCAGGCAGCGCCTGCGCAGGTCGGCCCCGAGCTGGTCGGCCTCGGCGTCGACGGAGTCGAAGAACGACGGGTCGGCGTGCTCGTTCTTGAACAGGTACGACCTGACCCGCTCGATCGGGTCCTTGAGCTTCCACGCCTCCAGCTCGCTGGCCACGCGGTAGCGCGTCGGGTCGTCGGTGGTGGTGTGGGCGCCCATCCGGTACGTGAACGCCTCGATGAGCGTCGGCCCCTGACCGGTGCGGGCGGCCTCCAGCGCCTTCCTGGTCACGGCCAGGCAGGCGAACACGTCGTTGCCGTCCACCCTGATCCCCGGGAAGCCGAAGCCGGAGGCGCGCCGGTAGAGGGGGATGCGGGTCTGCTTCTCCAGGGGCTCGGAGATGGCCCACTGGTTGTTCTGGCAGAAGAACACGATCGGCGCGTTGAACACGCTGGCCCAGATGAACGACTCGTTCACGTCGCCCTGCGAGGTGGCGCCGTCGCCGAAGTAGACGATCGTGGCGGCGCTGGCGTCGTCGCGCTGGATGCCCATCGCGTAGCCGACCGCGTGGAGGGTCTGGCTGCCGATCACGATCGTGTACAGGTGGAAGTTGTGCTCCTTGGGGTCCCAGCCGCCGTGGTTCACGCCTCTGAACAGGCCCAGCAGCTTCACCGGGTCGACGTCGCGGCACCACGCCACGCCGTGCTCGCGGTAGGTGGGGAAGGCCATGTCGGAGTCGGTCAATGCGCGGCCCGAGCCGATCTGGGCCGCCTCCTGGCCCAGCAGCGAGGCCCAGATGCCCAGCTCGCCCTGGCGTTGCAGCGCCACGGCCTCCAGGTCGATGCGCCGTACGAGGACCAGGTCGCGGTAGAGCGACCGGACCTCCTCATCGGTCAGGTCGATGTCGTAGTCGGGGTGCTCAACCCGCTCGCCCTCGGGGGTGAGCAACTGGACTAGCTCCGGAGGTGCGTCAGAGGCACCACGAGAGGCTTCGGCTGTCACGAGGCCTCCTTCGTCGGCCTCGTGACAGAGGTGCTGTGTTCATTGATGACCTCGACAAGCTCGGTCATGAGCCACTCCTGTGCGGTCGTCAGGGCAGGTCTTCGATGGGGTTGCCACCTTGAGGCCCGCCTTCCATGCGATGAACCATCTGGTGGTGGTTCGTACGCGTTTGGGGACATCGTGGCAGACGTCACAGCCCTGCGCGCAAGCCCCATGCCCTCCCCGTTCCCGTTGTGTCGACAGCCACACGCGCCGGTAGGCTGTGCTTCCCAGTCACCCACCGCATCCAGGAGGAACGCAGTGGCCCGCGTCATCGTGGACGTCATGTTGAAGCCCGAGATCCTCGACCCGCAGGGCCAGGCGATCGCCAGAGCGCTGCCCAGGCTCGGCTTCTCCGGCGTCTCGGCCGTGCGGCAGGGCAAGCGCTTCGAGGTCGAGCTCGACGGCCCGGCCGACGAGGCGGCGCTGGAGGAGATCCGCAAGATGGCCGAGACCCTGCTGGCCAACACGGTGATCGAGGACTACAGCGTCCGGGTTGAGGATTAGGGGAGATTTGCCGCCCGGATTCCCCCCTGGCCGGTTAAAGCGGGGTTCGGGGGCGGCACAATGCCACGGGCGTGCCAACACTAAATAACAACAACGTGATTTTGCGGTTAGCCCCGTTTTCACAGGGAAACCTACTCCAGGTGATGGTCTGGCGCCCGGAGGAGTCCGGTGGATATTGAGTTCTCGTTGGCACTGCCTCGGGATGCGATCGGCATTCCGATGGTCAGGCGAGTGCTGGGCGATGCCATGCGTTCACTCAACGTGAGTGAGACGTGCATCGCCGACATGCTCCTCGCCGTCTCCGAGGCGTGCTCCAACGCTGTGCGGCACGGGGGTCCTGCCAACCGCTACGAAGTGAGCGCGGCGATCGGCTACGGCCGCTGCGACGTGCGCATCGCGGACAACGGCGACGGCCTGCCGACGATGCCGCCGCACTTCCCTCCACCCGACACGGAGAACGGCCGTGGTCTGCTGATCATGCGCTCCGTGGTGGACGAGATCTCCTTCGGCATCACACCCGGCCGTGGCACCACGGTCCACCTGCGCAAGCACCTCGCCTGGGACGACTCGGCCGACGCCCGTCCCCGCGAGCTGGCGGCAGTCTGACCTGCGCCTTCGCCCGACGCACGAGCCGATGTGGACCACCCGGCAGCACCCGATAATCTGAAGACACCGCCGCAGACCGCCGTCCACCCGAAGAGACGGTGGCGCGTGCGCGCGCATTCCTCGGAGGGGACGACTGTCATGAGCGCTGCCCGTGTGGGCGTAGTCACGTTTCCAGGAACTCTCGACGACCAGGACGCCGCCAGGGCCGTACGCCTCGTGGGCGCGGAGGCGGTGCCGCTGTGGCACGCCGACCACGACCTGAAGGGGGTCGACGCCGTCTTCCTGCCCGGCGGCTTCTCCTACGGCGACTACCTGCGCTGCGGCGCCATCTCCCGGTTCGCGCCGCTGATGGACGAGCTCGTCCCGGCCGCCAGGGCGGGGCTGCCCGTGATCGGCACCTGCAACGGGTTCCAGATCCTCTGCGAGGCCCATCTGCTGCCCGGCGCGCTGACCCGCAACGCCTCGCTCCACTATGTCTGCCGTGACCAGCGGGTCCGGATCGAGCAGACGGCCACCCCCTGGACCAGCTCCTTCGAGCCCGGCCAGGAGATCGTGCTGCCCGTCAAGCACGGCGAGGGCCGCTACGTGGCCTCCGAGGACACCCTGGCCGCGCTGGAGTCGGGCGGCCACGTGGTCGTGCGCTACGTCGGCGGCAACCCCAACGGCTCGCTCAACGACATCGCGGGCATCCGTAACGAGGCGGGCAACGTGGTCGGCCTCATGCCGCACCCCGAGCACGCGGTCGAGGACCTGGTCGGCGCGCCCAGCACCGACGGCCTCGGGTTCTTCACCTCCGTCCTCAAGAAGCTGGTGAACGCATGACCGATAACGTGAAGCGGGCGGCGGAGACGCCCGAAGAGCCGATGCCCTTCGCCGAGCTGGGGATGAAGCAGGACGAGTACGACCGGGTCAAGGACATCCTGGGTCGCCGTCCCACCGGCTCCGAGCTGGCCATCTACAGCGTCATGTGGTCCGAGCACTGCTCGTACAAGTCGTCCAAGGTGCATCTCAAGCAGTTCGCCACCAAGGCGCCCAAGTCCGACGCGCTGCTCGTGGGCATGGGTGAGAACGCCGGCGTGGTGGAGATCGGCGACGGCTGGGCGGCCACGTTCAAGATCGAGTCGCACAACCACCCGTCCTATGTCGAGCCGCACCAGGGTGCGGCCACCGGCGTCGGCGGGATCGTCCGCGACATCATGTCGATGGGCGCGCGCCCGATCGCGGTGATGGACGCGCTGCGCTTCGGCGGCGCGGACGCCGTGGACACCCGCCGGGTCCTGCCCGGCGTGGTCGAGGGCATCAGCCACTACGGAAACTGCCTGGGCCTGCCCAACATCGGCGGCGAGGTCGTCTTCGACCCCTGCTACATCGGCAACCCGCTGGTCAACGCCCTGTGCGTGGGCCTGCTCCGCAAGGACCAGATCAAGCTGGCCACCGCGCCCGGCCCGGGCAACAAGGTCGTGCTGTTCGGCGCGTCCACCGGCCCCGACGGCATCGGCGGCGCCTCCGTGCTCGCGTCGGCGACCTTCGAGGACGAGTCGCACGCCAAGCGGCCCGCCGTGCAGGTGGGCGACCCGTTCATGGAGAAGCTGCTCATCGAGTGCTGCCTGGAGCTGTACGCGGCCGACGTGGTCGTCGGCATCCAGGACCTCGGCGCGGCCGGGGTGTCGTGCGCGACGACCGAGCTGGCCGCCAAGGGCACCGGCGGCATGCACGTCGACCTCAACCTCGTCCCGCTCCGCGACCCCTCGCTCAGGCCCGAGGAGATCCTCATGAGCGAGTCGCAGGAGCGGATGATGGCCGTGGTCCGGCCCGACGACATCGCGGCCTTCATGGCGATCTGCGACAAGTGGGACGTCCCCGCCACCGTCATCGGCGAGGTCACCGACACCGGCCGCCTGGTCATGACCTGGGACGGCGAGGTCATCGTGGACATCCCGCCGGGCACGGCGGCCGACGACGGGCCCGTCTACGAGCGCCCGTACCACGAGCCGTCCGGGCAGGCCGCGCTCAACGCCGACACGCCCGACCGGCTGGAGCGGCCCGCGGACCTGCGGGCCACGCTGTTCCAGCTCCTCGGCTCGCCCAACCTGGCCTCCAAGGAGTGGGTGACCTCCCAGTACGACCGCTACGTCCGCTCCAACACCGTGCTGGCCCAGCCGGCGGACGCGGGCATGCTGCGGATCTCGGAGGTCATCGCCGGCGCGGAGCCGACGACCAGGGGCATCGCGCTGTCCACCGACGGCAACGGCCGTTACGCCAAGCTCGACCCGTACGCGGGGGCGCAGCTGGCGCTGGCCGAGGCGTACCGGAACGTGGCCGTGACCGGCGCCAAGCCGCTGGCCGTGACCAACTGCCTCAACTTCGGCTCGCCCGAGGACCCCGAGGTCATGTGGCAGTTCGCCGAGGCCGTGCGCGGCCTGGCCGACGCGTGCCGCACCCTGGGCGTGCCGGTGACCGGCGGGAACGTCTCCTTCTACAACCAGACGGGCTCGACGGCCATCCACCCCACGCCGGTCGTGGGCGTGCTGGGCGTCATCGAGGACGTGGCCAAGCGGGTGCCGTCCGGGTTCACCGCCGAAGGGCTGAAGGTCGTGCTGCTCGGCGACACGCACGAGGAGTTCGGCGGCTCGGAGTGGGCGCACGTCGCGCACCGCCACCTGGGCGGGCTGCCGCCCCGGGCCGACCTGCACGCCGAGCAGGCGCTGGCGACCGTGCTGGTGGAGGCCGCCAAGAGGGGGCTGCTGGAGGGCTCGCACGACCTGTCGGACGGCGGGCTGGCCGTCGCGCTGGCGGAGTCGTGCCTGGCTCGGGGCGTCGGGGCCTCGGTGGCGCTGAGCGGGGACGCCTTCACCGACCTGTTCAGCGAGTCGGCCGCGCGGGCGCTGGTCACGGTGCGGCCGGAGGCCTACGAGGAGTTCGCGTCGCTGTGCGGGCGGCACGAGGTGCCCTGCTACGGGCTCGGCACGACCGGAGGCGCTTCGCTGGTGGTCGAGGGTGTGTTCCAGGTGCAGGTCGAGGAGCTGCGGGAGACGCACTCGGCGGCGCTGCCCGCGCTGTTCGGCTGACGGACTTCGGAAGGGCCGGTACGGGGTGCCCGTACCGGCCCTTCTTCGCGTGTTACGCCTTCTTCTGGCCCAGGCAGACGACGTAGACGGTGCCGCTGACGCTGGTGCCGTGGTTGCCGCTGCTGGTGGTCGTCTTCTGGTCGGTGGCGGTGGTGGACGAGTAGGTGTTGTTGCCGTTGTCGTCCTTGGCCACGCTCACGGTCCAGCCGGTGGTGCCGCTGGGCGCGCTGCTCATGACGATGGCGTTCTTGAGGGCCTCGAACGAGAACCCGCCGCCGGTCATCATGCCGCCCTTGTCGCAGCTGGCGGTCGCGGAGCCGGTCGAGTTCAGGGACGCGAACTTGGTGTAGGAGGTGTAGCTCGCGCCGTCGCCCGAGTCACCCTTCGGACCCTGCGGACCCGCCGGACCCTGGGGGCCCCTCTCTCCCGGCTTGCCGGGGAGGCCGTCCTTGCCGTCCTTGCCGTCCTGGCCGTCGTGGCCGTTCCTGCCGGGCAGACCGTTCCTGCCGTCCTTGCCAGGCAGCCCGTTCTTACCGTCCTGACCGTTCTTGCCGGGCAGGCCGTCCTTACCGTCCTGGCCGTCCTTGCCGGGGAGGCCGTTCTTGCCGTCCTGGCCGTCCTTGCCAGGCAGACCGTCCTTACCGGGGAGGCCGTCCTTGCCGTCCTTGCCGGGCAGGCCGTTCTTGCCGTCCGCGCCCTTCGGACCCTGAGGGCCGGCCGGGCCGGTCTCGCCCTTCGCGCCCTGTGCCCCCTGCTGGCCCTGCTGAACGGTCGTCTGGGAGGCGCCGCCGATCAGGATCCGCTCCTCCGTCTTCCGGCACTTCGTGTCGGGGTTGACGATGCGGGCGTACCGCGTCTTCTTGTGCACGCAGGCGTGCACCTCGCCGGCGGCCGACGATGCGGTGGCGACGCCACCGACGGTGAGGAGCGAGGCGGCCAGCGCCCCCACGGCGGCGAGGGTGAGCGTGCGCCCACCGCGAACCTTGTTAGCCACGGCTGTCCTTCCGAACAAGTGATGCTCATGTTGTCCATGAGATTCACGTTTCAACCGTTCCAAGAGATGGCAAGAACTACATAACGTATCCATCACGAAACGGAGGGTTACTGACCAGATTGACAGGATTTGGAGACAGCGGTGAGTAAAACGACGCATTGGCGACGTCGATCGCCGGTGGATAATCGGGTCTGTGTCAACCCCCTACCTGCCTCCGGCCACCCAGCCCGTACGCGGCGTGGTCTGGGGGATCCACCTGGTACTGCCACTGCTGGGGCTCTGGCTGCTGCTGGCCCAGCCCCAGGTCAACATCATGTGGCACCACAACCTCAGCCACTTCTGGATGATCATCACGGTGGCCGGGATCAACGTGGTCCTCGGAGTGATGATCAGCGAGGCGTCGCGGCGCCGCCAGGACGCCCGGCTGTTCCTCGTGTCCATGGTCTTCCTGAGCAGCGCCGGCTTCTTCTTCATGCACGGCCTGGCCACGCCGCAGATCATCCTGCCGATCGGCTCGCTGGGCTTCGACGTGGGCCAGCAGGTGGGGCTCTCCGTCGCGGCGGCGTTCGCGTTCGCCTCGGCGCTGCCGCTGGGCGACGCGGCGGCCAGGAAGGTCCTGGACGCCCAGCACTTCATCCGCGCGGTGCTGTTCGGCTTCATGCTCATCTGGGGCGTCACGTCGCTGGTCCCGGGGCTGACGCGGCTCAGCGAGCCGCCGCTGGCGTCCCCGGTCGACTGGCTGGCCTGGGCGTCGATCCCCGGCGTCCTGCTGTACGGCGCGGCGAGCGTGATGATGTTCCTGCTGCACCGCAAGCGCCCGTCGGCCATGCTGATCAGCCTGATCACGGCGTACGCGCTGCTGGCCGAGGCCATGGTCGCCGGGATGTCGCAGCTCAACTGGCATCTGTCCTGGTGGGAGTGGCACCTGCTGCTCACGCTGGCCTTCGTCTTCGTGGCGTACAGCGCCTACCTGCAGTTCAGGCGGGAGGGGTCGAGCGCGGGCCTGTTCGACTCGGTGACGCTGGCGGCGACCGTGCGGCGCATCCAGCAGGACTACGACAAGGCCCTTGAGGAGCTGGTCGAGCACGTACGGCGGGGCGAGCCGCTGGCCGCGGCCCGGCTGTCGGGCAAGTTCCGGCTGAACGAGAGCCAGGTCGCGGTGCTCGACCGGGCGGGCGAGGCGCTGGCCAACGAGCGCGAGCTGTCCGGGCGGCTGTCCGCCATGGTGGCCGTGAGCGCCCAGACCCGGGTGGGCCTGCCCGAGGACCAGCTCCTGGCCACGGCCCTGGACCGGGTGCGGCAGGCGTACGGCGACGTGAAGATCGGCCTGGTCGCGGAGGGCAGGACGGAGATCGGCTCGCGCGAGTACGAGTTCGCCGACAACGAGCCCATCAGGCGCGACAACCTGCTGGCCTTCCCCCTGACGGTCAAGGGCCACCTGGCGGGCGTGCTGGAGGTGCCCGTCGGGCGCACCCAGCAGGACGAGGCGCTGGCCGCCACGCTGGCCGGGCAGCTGTCGATCTCCCTGGAGAACGCCCGCCTCTACCAGGAGCTCGACACGCTCTTCCGGCAGTACATGTCGCCCGACGTGGCCAACGCCCTGCTGGCCGACCCGGCGCAGGCCGCGCTGGGCGGCGAGCTGAAGGAGCTGACCGCGCTCTTCGCCGACCTCAAGGGCTTCACGACGTTCTCCGAGAAGGTCACGCCGGGCGAGATCGTCGAGATGCTCAACCGCTACCACACGGCCGCCGTCCCCTGCATCCTCAACAACGGCGGCACGATCGTGCAGTTCGTCGGCGACGCGCTGCTGGCCCTGTTCAACGCGCCCGCAGCCCAGGCGGGCCACGCGCGGGCCGCCTGCAAGGCCGCGCTGGAGATGCAGCGGGCCGCCGCCGAGGTGGCCGAGGAGATGGCGTGGAAGCGGGTGGACGACGTCCCGTGGCCGACGTTCAGGGTGGGCGTCAACACCGGCCCCGCGCTGGTCGGCAACATCGGCAGCCCGGAGCTGCGCGGCTTCAACGCGATGGGCGACTGCGTGAACGTGGCCGCCAGGCTCGAGGGCATCGCCGAGCCGGGCACGGTCGTCATCGGCGAGACGACGCTCCGGCAACTGGGACGTGGCGCGTCGGTGAACCCTCTGGGCCCGCTCAACCTCAAGGGCAAGGAAGAGCTCGTCAATGCGTATGTTCTGACTGATTTGCAATAGAAGGGTGACTCCCGTACCGCCATAATCGGGCGCATGGAGCCAGAGTCCGGCGAGTTTCTGTCCATGCTCACCGAGGAGGAGGTCGCGGCCCTGCGCGCGGCCGGTCGCCCGCGACGCTGGGATCGCGGCACGACCGTGATCAACGAGGGCGACACGTCCGACTGGGTCCTCGTGCTGACGGATGGCCGGGTCAAGTGCTCGTCGCACACGAGCGCCGGCACCGAGGTGGTGCTGGCCGTGCGCGGCCCCGGCGCGCTGCTCGGGGAGATGTCGGCCATCGACGGATCGCCCCGCTCGGCCACGGTGACCGCGCTGGAGCCGATCTCGGGCATCGTGGTGCGGGACTTCTCCTCGTTCCTGGAGTCCCACGGGCGCATCGCCGTGCTGCTCATGCAGCTCGTCACCGGCAGGCTGCGGGACGCGGACAGGAAACGCATCGAGTACGGCGCGTTCGACACCACGGGCCGGGTCGCGACGCGCCTGCTGGAACTCGCCGACCGCTACGGCGAGAAGACCAACAGCGGGGTGCGCGTGGCGCTGCCCCTGTCGCAGGACGAGCTGGCCGGCTGGACGGGCGCCTCCCGCGAGGCGGTCAGCAAGGCGCTGCGCACGCTGCGCGACCGGGGGCTCATCGAGACCGGGCGGCGGCGCGTGGTCATCCACGACCTCGACGGCCTGCGCAAGAGGGCCCGCTAGATCCCGCCCGCCAGATCCGGTACGTACGCCGTACGTCATAGTGGAGGGCATGGTCGCGGTCATTCCTCACGACGCCAGCCGCTTACGCTACGCCTGGCAGGTCTGCGCGGTCACCAGCCTGGGGCTGGTCCTCATCGGCATCGCCGGCAGCACGCTCAACGTCGCGCTCCCGACGGTCGTGCGGCACTTCCACGCCAACGCCCTGGAGTCGGGGTGGATCCTCCTGGCGTTCCTGCTGGTGAACACCGCGAGCCTGGTCTTCTTCGGCCGGGTGGCGGACCTGCTGGGCAGGCGGGAGGTCTACCTGACGGGGTTCGCGATCTTCACGGTGGCCTCGCTGCTGGCCGGGCTGTCGCCGAGCGTGTGGTTCCTGATCGCGATGCGGGTGCTGCAGGCGATCGGGGCGGCGATGATCCTGGCGAACGGCACGGTGATCATCACGGACGCGTTCCCGCCGGACCGGCTGAGCCAGGGCATGGGCGTCTACATCGGCACGCTGTCGGTGGCGCAGCTGGCCGGGCCCACGCTGGGCGGGCTGATCGCGGAGACCGCGGGCTGGCAGTGGATCTTCTGGGTGAACGTGCCCGCCGGGCTGGCCGCGCTGACCGTGGGGGCGGTGATCCTGCGCAGGATGCCCAGGCGGCCGAAGGAGCCCGTGGACGCGCTGGGCAACGTGCTGGTGTTCGCGGCGCTGACGGCGGTGCTGCTGGCGCTGTCGGAGACGGGCTCGGCGGGGCTGACCAGCCCCGTGGTGCTGACGGGTGCGGCGGTCTTCCTGGTGCTGCTGCCGCTGATCGCGCTGGCCGAGCGGCGCTCCTCGAACCCGGTGCTGGACCTGCGGCTGTTCGGCGGGCGGCTGCTGGCCTACGCGAATCTGGCCTCGTTCTGCAACGCCCTGGCCCGCTCTGCGCTGATCCTGGTGGTGGCGCTGTACTTCCAGGCGGCCAGGGGGGTCGACGCGTTCACGGCGGGGCTGAGCGTGCTGCCGGTGCCCGTCGGGATCGGGCTGGCCTCGCCGATCGTGGGCCTGCTGGGGCGGCGGGTGTCGCCGTACGCGCTGTCCATCGGCGGGGCGGTGCTCAGCGCTCTCGGGCTCGGGACGCTGATGCTGACCGCCGATCCCGCCACGCCGTACTGGGTGATCGGGATCGGCCTGTTCGTGGCCGGCTGCGGCAGCGGAACGTTCCTGACCGGCAACACCACCCAGGTCATGCGGGCGCTGCCGACCGGCAGCCTGGGCGTGGTCAACGGGTTCCGCGTCATGATCATGAACGTCGGCATCGTGATCAGCGTCGGCCTGTCGCTCAGCGTCCTGACCGCCTCCGTGGGGCCCGGGCTGCGGGCCCAGGTGTACGCGGGCACGCTGTCCAGGCTGTCGCCGGTGGCGGTGGGACAGCTCATGGACGGCTTCCAGCGCGCGTACGCCGCGCTCTTCGCCGTGGCCCTCACGGGCGCGCTGCTCGCGGCCCTGGCGCGTCCTCAGAGGGCGGTGGCGAGCCTGGACTCCACGTCGCGGTAGCGGGAGACCGGGATGAGGTGGACGCCGTCGAAGGCGCCCGAGTCGCGCAGGGCGAGCACCTGCTCGCAGGCCGCCTCGACGCCGGCCATGCGGTCCGCGGCCACCTTCGCGATCAGGTCCTCCGGCAGGTCGATGTCGGGGATGGCGGCGGTCAGCATCCTGGCGTGGCGCTCGCTGGCCAGGACCATGACGCCCGCGTAGACCGGCACGTCCACCGGGTGGGTCTCGCGCCAGCGCAGCTGCGCCTCCAGCGAGAAGCCGACCTGAAGGAACAGGAAGTCGGCCGCGCGCTTCCACGCGGGCAGCGAGCGCATCGAGGCCGCCGCGCCCAGCCGCATGCCCGGCGAGAACTCCCGGGCCTCCTCGATCATCGAGCGCACGGTGAGGTCGCTGGTCCGGTTGCCGCTCGTGGGCTTGTCCCCATATACGAACAGGAACTGGTCCACCCCGTAGGCCGCCGCCGTGAGCAGGTCACGGCGGAAGCCCAGCAGGTTGCGGTCGCGCGAGTTGAGGCAGGCGATGCCGCGCCCGCCCATGGCCTCGACCTCGTGCGCCACCGCCACGCTCGACACCGTCGCGCGCCCGATGTGGTTGTCGGGGATGAGGAACGAGTGGGCGATCTTGCTCATGGTGCCGATCTGGTGCCTGACGTGCTTCAGATCGGGCTTGGTGGGAGGTTCGATCTCGCAGATCAGCTCAAAGGGCATGATCGAGACTCTAACCTTTGGGCGCGAGCGCCTCTATGCCGCTGAGCACCAGATCGACGCCGAACGTGTCGTACAACCCCGGCTCCGTCCCCCTCACCAGCGGTGAGGCCATCTCGACCAGGTGCGGGTACGTCTCCTCGGGCAGCGACCGCAGGCCCGCCAGCTTGGTCCTGAGCGCATCCGGGTTGACGGTCTTGACGTGCACGGGGGCGTCGGCGATGGCGATGGCGCTCTGCAGCAGATATTTGCTGATCAGGCAGCTCTCGTCGACGCCGAACCCGGCGCTGCGGGCCAGGCCGAGCGCCTGGTCCCAGACGGCCAGGAAGTTCGGCACCTCGACGGGGTCGATCTGCTCGATCACGCTCTTGGCGCAGGGATGCGCGCGCAGCGTCCTGATCAGCCCCTCGATCAGGTCGCGGAACTGCTCCTGCCACGGGCGCTCGTCGGCCTGCTTGGGCGCGAAGCCGCCGATCAGGTGGTCGGCCATGCCGACGAGCAGCTGGTCCTTGTTCTTGTAGTGCCAGTAGAGGGCCATCGGGGTCACGCCCAGGTCCGTGGCCAGGCGCCGGATCGTCACGGTGTCGAGCCCTTCGGCGTCACCGATCTCCAGCGCCCGCTCCGCGATCGCCTGCGCGGTCAGTTTTCCCATCACGGTTGACAACTATACGCCGTACAAGTTCAACTATACGACGTACAAGTACGGCGTATAGGAGGAGATGTCCGTGCGGTGGTGGGCGTTGGTCGCGGTGACCTTGGGCACATTCATGACTTACTTGGACAACAACGTCGGCAATGTCGCGTTGCCGACGATCCAGCGGGAGCTCGGGCTGACGATCTCGGGTCTCGAATGGATCGTGAGCTCGTACATCCTGGTCTTCGCCGGGCTGATGCTGGTCGGCGGCCGGCTGGCGGACGTGTTCGGGGCCCGCAGGGTGTTCCTCGGCGGGCTGGCGGTCTTCACGCTGGCCTCGCTGGCGGCCGGGCTGGCCACGTCCGGCGCGGCGCTGATCGCCGCGCGGGCCGTGCAAGGGGTGGGGGCGGCGCTGCTCACGCCCACCGCGCTCACGCTGATCAGCCAGATCTTCCCCGACGCCGGCGAGCGCGGCAGGGCCGTGGGCATCTGGAGCGCCGCGGGGGCGCTCTCCATGGCGCTCGGGCCGATCACGGGCGGCTTCATCAGCCAGAACCTGCACTGGGGCTGGATCTACCTGATCAACGTGCCGATCGGCGTGGTGACGTTCGGCCTGGGGATGTGGGCGGTCAGGCCCGCGTTCACCCGCGTGCGGCACCGGATCGACCTGCCCGGGCTGGCCACTTCCGCCCTCGCCCTGTTCGCTCTGACATATGCGCTCATCGAGGGTGCGAGCGCCGGGTGGACCTCGCCGGAGATCCTGACCGCGTTCGGCGTGTTCGCGGCGGCGGCCGTGGCGTTCGTGCTGGTCGAGGCGCGGGCCGCCGAGCCGATGATCGCGATCTCGCTCTTCAGGTCCAGGGTGTTCAGCGGCGGGCTGCTCACCAGCGGCATCTGGTCGTTCGGCGTGTTCGGGATCTACTTCTTCAGCGCCCTGTGGCTGCAGAACGTGCTCGGCTTCTCCCCCACCCAGGCGGGCGCGTCGTTCGTGCCGATGGCCCTGGTCATGGCCGTGATCGCGATCCTGTCGCAGCGGATCAGCGCGCGCATCGGCATCGGCCGCACGGTGGCGCTGGGGATGGCGCTCATGGGCACGGCGATCTACCTGCTCTCCGGCGTGGGCGCCGGCGCCGACTACACCGACGTGGCCCCCTGGTTCCTGCTGTACGGGCTGGGCGGCGGCATGCTCGTGCCCCTGACGGCCGCGATCCTCGGCGGCATGCCCCAGGGCAGGTCGGGCGTGGCCTCGGGCGTCCTGAACGTGTCACGCGAGGTGTTCGGGCTGCTCGGCATCACCGTGCTGGGGGCGATCCTGAGCGCCAGGCAGAGCGGCAGCGACCGGGCGCCGCTGCTCGCCTTCCTGGACGCGTACCAGTTCACGCTGGTCATCGCGGCCGTCGTGGTGCTGGCGGCGATCCCGGTCGCCCTCTACTCGCTGCAGGCCCGTCGCGAGACCCGGCGCGACGACGAACCTCAGGCCATGGCCACCGTCGGCTCGTCGAACTGAGTGCGGTAGAGCTCCTCGTAGCGGCCCTCGGCGGCGAGCAGGTCGGCGTGCGTGCCCCGCTCGACCACGAGCCCGTCCTCGATCACGAGGATGAGGTCGGCGGCGCGGATCGTGGAGAGCCGGTGCGCGATCACCACGGCGGTCCTGCCTTCGAGCGCCTCCCCGAGCGCTGCCTGCACGGCCGCCTCGGAGGTGGAGTCGAGCGCCGCCGTGGCCTCGTCCAGGATGACCACCCGGGGCCTGGCCAGCAGCAGCCGGGCGATCGTCAGCCGCTGGCGCTCGCCGCCCGACAGGCGGTAGCCGCGCTCCCCCACGACCGTGTCGAGCCCGTCGGGCAGCGACTCGATCAGGGTGGCCAGCCTGGCCCTGGTGAGGGCGTCCCAGATGTCGTCCTCGCTCGCCTCGGGCCTGGCCAGCAGCAGGTTCGCCCTGATCGTTTCGTGGAAGAGGTGGCCGTCCTGGGTGACCATGCCGAGCGTGTCGCGCAGCGAGTCGGCGGTCAGGTCGCGTACGTCCACGCCGCCGAGCCGGACGGCGCCGGAGTCGACGTCGTACAGCCTGGGCAGGAGCTGGGCGATCGTGGACTTGCCCGCGCCGGACGAGCCGACCAGCGCCACCATCTGGCCGGGTTCGGCCCGGAACGAGACGCCGTGCAGCACCTCGACGCCGCCGCGCGAGTCGAGCGTGGCGACCTCCTCCAGCGAGGCGAGCGAGACCTTGTCGGCCGAGGGGTAGGCGAAGCGGACGTCGTCGAACTCGACGGAGACCGGGCCCTCCGGGACCTCGCGGGCGTCGGGCTTCTCCTTGATGAGCGGTTCGAGGTCGAGCACCTCGAAGACGCGCTCGAAGCTGACGACCGCGCTCATGACGTCCACGCGGGCGCTGGCGAGTGCGGTCAGGGGCGCGTACAGGCGGGTGAGCAGCATGGCCATCGACACGAGCGCGCCGGGCGCGAGCTGGTCGCGCAG
The DNA here is from genome assembly GCF_053590415.1 of Nonomuraea sp. NPDC003201. Taxonomy (NCBI): domain Bacteria; kingdom Bacillati; phylum Actinomycetota; class Actinomycetes; order Streptosporangiales; family Streptosporangiaceae; genus Nonomuraea; species Nonomuraea sp. NPDC003201. The sequence goes on along the minus strand of NZ_JBSFTC010000057.1, from coordinate 15,258 downwards.
GGCGTAGAAGCCGCCGAGGCCGTACACGAGCGCCAGGGCCAGCGCCGAGACCAGCGTCAGCGCGGTGACGAAGGCCGACTGGGTCATGGCGGAGCGCACGCCGATGTCGCGCACCCGCCTGGCCCGGTGGGCGAACTCGGCCGATTCGTGCGCGGGCCGGCCGAACAGCTTGACCAGCGTCGCGCCGGGCGCCGAGAAGCGCTCGGTCATCTGCGTGCCCATGGCCGCGTTGTGGTCGGCCGCCTCGCGCCGCAGCCTGGCGATCCGGGAGCCCATCCGCCGGGCGGGCAGCACGAAGACCGGGAGCAGCAGGAGCGCGAGCAGCGTGATCTGCCAGGAGATGCCGATCATGGCGATGAGCGTCAGCACGAGCGTCACGACGTTGCCCGCCACGCCGGACAGGGTGTCGGTGAACGCCCGCTGCGCCCCGATCACGTCGTTGTTCAGGCGGCTGACCAGCGCGCCGGTGCGCGTCCTCATGAAGAACGCGACGGGCATCTTCTGCACGTGGTCGAAGACGGCCGTACGCAGGTCGAGGATCAGGTCCTCGCCCAGGCCCGCGGACAACCACCGGTTGAGCAGCCCGAGCCCCGCCTCCGCGAGGGCCAGGCCCGCGATCGCGAGCGCCACCACCACGACCACGTCGAGCGGCTCGCTGTTGAAGATGGCGTCCACCACCCGGCCCGCGAGCAGCGGGGACCCCACCGCCAGGCCAGCCATCACCACGCTGAGCACCAGGAACAGCGTCAATTTCCGCCGGTGCGGGCGCGCGAACCCGCCGATACGCCGGAGCGTCGCCCTGGAGACAGGGCGACGCTCCTTCTGGTTGTTCATCGAGTACAGCTGGTGCCAGGCGGTCATCTCCATGCTCATGGCATGGAACGGTATTGCCTCAAGTTAACTTGAGGTCAAGCGCCGATCTTCTTGCCCTGGCCGTGCCAGACCACCGCGACCGACGGACGCGGCTGGTCGCCGTCGGGCCAGTGGCTGCTGGGGTTGTCGGGGTTCGCGCCGTCGGTCTCGCCGGGGTGCTGCACCGCGACGAAGACGCTGCGCTGGTCCGCGGTCACCAGCGGGCCGCAGGTCTCCGCGCCGAACGGGACGGTGAGGAACTGGCGCAGGTGGCCGCGCTCCTTGCCGCGCACGGGCATCACGAACATGCCGTCGTTGCTGCCCAGCTGGTTGCCGTCCGTGGCGATCCACAGGTTGCCGTCACGGTCGAACGCCACGTTGTCCGGGCACGAGATCGGCGAGACCTTGGTCTTGTCGTAGCCGGCGAAGTAGGTGCCGGGGTCGTTCGGGTCGCCGCAGACCAGCGGGAGCGACCACGCGAACGTCTTCTCGCCCGCGTCGTCGCGCCGCTCGACGATCTCCAGGATGTGGCCGTGCTTGTTCGAGGGGCGCGGGTTGGCCTCGTCCACCTGGGCCGCGGTGCGGTTGGTGTTGTTGGTGAGCGCCACGTACACGGCGCCGGTGACCGGGTTGCGCTCCATGTCCTCCGGGCGGTCCATCTTGGTCGCGCCCACCTTGTCGGCGGCCAGGCGGGTGTAGACCAGGACCTCGACGGCGGTCATGCCGTCCACGTACGACTTGTCGCCCGAGACCAGCGGGATCCACTCGCCCGAGCCGTCGAACTCGCCGTCGGAGGGCAGCTTGCCGCTCCCGTCGATCTCGGAGGCGGGGCTGTCGCCGGTGAACTTGGCCACGTACAGGGTGCCCTCGTCCAGCAGCGTCCGGTTGTGCCGGTCGAAGCCGGGGATGTAGCGGTTCTTGGAGACGAACTTGTAGATGTACTCGGAGCGCGAGTCGTCACCCATGTACACGACCAGGCGGCCGTCGCGGGCCAGCGTGGTGTTGGCGGCCTCGTGCTTGAAGCGCCCGAGCGCGGTCCGCTTGATCGGCGTGGAGTCGGGGTCGAACGGGTCGATCTCCACGATCCAGCCGAACCGGTTGGCCTCCTGCGGGTGCTTGGCCAGGTCGAAGCGCTCCTCCACCCGGTCGAACCGGCGGCTGCCCGACGGGGTGCCGGTGGTGATGGTGTAGCGGGTGATGTACGGCTTCTGCGCCGCGGGCACCTTGTCGCCGTTGACGAAGTACTGGTCGAAGTTCTCCTCGGCGGTCAGCACGGTGCCCCAGGGGGTGGTGCCGCCCGAGCAGTTGTTCAGCATGCCGACGGGGGTGCGCCCCTCGGGGTCGGCGGCCGTCTTGAGCAGGTCGCTGCCGGCCGCGGGGCCGGAGAACTTCATCGTGGTCTGGGCGGTGATGCGGCGGTTGTAGCGGCGGCGGCCCTTGGTGACCAGCTTCCACTCGCCCGCGCCGGCCCGCTCGATCTCCACGACCGAGCCGCCGTGCGCGGCCAGCGCGATCTTGATCTGCTCCTCGGTCGCGGCGGCGCCGCCGGTGTAACCGCGGAACATCAGGGCCTCGTTGGTGTACTCGTGGTTCACCCACAGCAGGGCGCGGTCACGGCCCATCGGCAGGAGCATGACGTAGTCGCAGTTGTAGCCGAACTGCTTGGCCTGCGCGTCCGCGCTCTGGTTGTTGAAGTCGAAAGCGGGGGCGTCGGGCAGCACGGGGTCGCCCCAGCGCACGACCACGGACGAGCGGTAGCCATCGGGGATGGTCAGCTTGTCGTCCTTGTTCGGCGCGACCGGGGTGAACCGGAGGTCGCCGGAATTCCCGCCCCGGGCGAGCTCAGCGGCCTGCGCCTCGGGGTCGTCGGCCATGGCCGGCACGGCCCCCGCGATCCCCGCGCCCGCCACGAGGGCGCCGAGCGCGCCGGCGCGCAGCACGCCGCGGCGTGACAGCGCCTCCTTCACCACATCGCCGAAATAAGCGTTGCCACTGGTGTTCGCCACGTCATGCGCGCACGCGTTCCCGCAGCGGAACTGACACGTCATCGCGGAGCGACCGCCCTTGTGCGGGGTGGAAATCAGCGGCAGCAGCCGCCCGCCCGCGTTCCGGTTCGCCACAGATCCTCCATATTTGTGCGCGGTTGTACGGCGGGGAGGCTACGGCCGTTGTCAAAACCGGAGGTGAACGATGACCTCCGTCTCGATGAACGCTGCCAGGGAGACAATGGTGGGGTGCCACCACGCAAACTGGATCAAGAGAAGCTGAGGGCGGCGCTCGACGCCCAGCTCGTCGCCCTCGACGAGCCCGCCTACGACGGTCCCGCGTCGTCACTGCCCGACGCGCTCGTGGCCGCCGTGCTGGCCGCCTACGACCGGGGGCTCGAGCCCGAGCGCGCCGCGGCCAGGCAGGCGGTGCGCCACCTGCTCGACCGGCTGGCGACCGCCGCGCCCGGCAGGACCGTGGAGGTGCGCGTGCCGCCGTACGCCGCCGTCCAGGCCGTCGAGGGCCCCCGCCACACCCGGGGCACGCCGCCGAACGTGGTCGAGATGGACGGCCGCACCTGGATGGAGCTGGCCCTGGGCCGCCTCACCTGGGCGGAGGCGATGGCGAAGAACCTGGTGTCCGCCAGCGGGTCGCGGGCGGACCTGTCAGAGCACCTGCCGCTCCAGCCTTCCTAGCCGCGGGTGCCGCTCATCCAGGGGAACTTGTCCTGGACGCACTTGTCCACGAGCGGGCTGGGCAGGTGCGCGCACTCCTGCACCACGTGCCAGAACCAGAGCGCCACGATCGCGAAGAGCACCAGCGAGAGCCCGCTGATCACGATACCGGCGATCGCGCGGCCCTTGCCGGCGCGCTTGGCGAGCGCCACGCAGCCGAAGACGATCGACAGGATGGCGGTGATCAGGCCCGTGAAGCAGACGAAGACCAGAAAGGGGCTGGCCACGCCCAGCACCAGCGACGCCGTGGCCAGACCGCTGCCCGGCTGGGCCTGCTGGTAGGAGACGCCGTAGGGCGGCGGGCCGTAGCCGGGCGGGCCGCCGTACGGGCTGGACGGCGTCGTGCCGGGGACGGTCGGCTCCTGGCCCGGTGGCGGGGCGGCGTACCCGCCCGGGGTGCCGCCGCCGGGCGGCCCCTGGTCCGGCGGCGGGGGCGGGTAGGGCCGCTGGTCGTCCTGTTCGTAGCGGGACGGCGCCGGCCTGGCCGGCGGCTCCCCCTGGGCGGCCCCCCAGCCCGGGTAGGTCGGGGTGGCCCCGGGGATCTGGTACGCCTGGGTCGCCTCGGCGTCGCCCTCCGCCGGCGGCAGGACCTGGGTCTCTTCAGCGTCGCCCCCGGTGGGCGGCGGGGGCTGGGCCTCCTCGGCACCGCGCTGGGCCTGCTCGGCGTCGCCTCCCGTGGGCGGCGGGGTCTCGGGTGAGGTGGGCAGGTCGGGATGGGTCGGCTCGCCGCCCGGCCTGGGCTCGTGCGTGGGCGGCACGTCGGGCGGGGGCACCACAGGCGGCACGGGAGCGATCGGCTCCTCGCCCTCCTGGGCGGGCTCCCGCCGCTCCTCCTCCGGCTCGCCGTCGCGCCACCACTCAGGCGCGTGCCGGCCGGGCTCTTCCTCTTCCGGACGACCTTCGCGCGGGCCCTGGCCCGGGCGGGGCTCGTTCGGGTCCTCAGGTGTGGTCATGCGTCTCCCCGACGGCTCAATTGCCGGACACTTCACCCTTTCGCGGAGAGGGTCGGCTAAACCACGCGACACGGTAAAAGGCTTCCGATACTTGGGTCACCATGCGCCAAAACCGCAGGCGGCGGGCAAGATGGGTGCATGCTGGAGGAGACCCTGACGTACGCGCTGATCAAGGTCATGAAGGCGCACCGCAACCAGTTGGCCGCCGAGCTGGGCCCGCTCGGGCTGCACGCCGGGCAGGAGCTGCTGCTCAACCAGCTGTGGCGGCAGGACGGCCTCTGCCAGGGCGAGCTCATCACCAGGCTCGGCGTCGAGCCGCCCACCGTCACGAAGACCCTCCAGCGCCTGGAGCGCGCCGGGCTCGTCCGCCGCGCGCCCGACCCCGGCCGGGCGCGGGTGACCCGCGTCTACCTCACGGACGCGGGCAAGGCGCTGGAGCAGCCGGTGGAGGACATCTGGAACCGGCTGGACGAGGAGCTCCTGCGCGGCTTCGACGCCGAGGAGCGCACCCTGCTGGCCCGGCTCGTACGCGCCATCACCCATTAGTCGTTTCACTCTCAGCGAAACCACCTTGCGACCAGGGCAGCCTCTCCAGTTAGCTGGCTAATTAGTCGGCTAACTAGAGAGGATCGTCTCCATGCACGTACTGATCACGGGTGGCTCGTCGGGCATCGGCGCCGCCACCGCGCTCGCGTACGCCAAGGCCGGGGCGCGCGTCACGATCACCTACAACACGGGCGCGGACCGGGCGGCCGGGGTCGTCAAGCGGATCGAGGAGGAGGGCGGCCAGGCCGCGGCCGTACACCTGGACCTGGAGGACCACGCGACCATCGCGCCCGCGGTCGCCCAGGCGGGCGAGGTGGACGCCCTGGTGGCCAACGCCGTCCGCTGGGGCACCATCATGCCCAACAGCGTGCCTTTCGAGGGTGTGCCCGCGGCCGAGTGGTCGGCGGTCATGCACGCCAACGTGGTGGCCAACGCCCTGCTCGTGCAGGCCGTGCTGCCGGGGATGCGGCACAGGGGGTTCGGACGGATCGTGTTCGTCTCGTCGGGCGCGGGCGAGGAGGGGCTGCCGGGGCCGGGCGCGTACGGCACCGCCAAGATGGCCCTGCACGGCATGGCCCGCGCGCTGGCCTGGGACGCCGGCAAGGACGGCATCCTGGTGAACGTGGCCGTCGCCGGGCTCACGCTGACCGAGCGGGAACGCCCGGTGTCGCAGGAGGTGCTGGACGCCATCGCGGCCCGCACGCCCACCCGCAGGCTGTCCACCGCGGACGACCTGGCCGCGCTGATCCTCTTCCTCGGATCCGCGGCGAACCGAAACCTCACCGGAGAGATCATCCGGGACGGTTCAAATGCGGGCAGATCCAGCCACGTCGCCTGATATCGCCCCCGAGTGTGCGAGCACAGAAGCGGCCGACCTAAACTGAGGCATGTGCTGAAGGGCGACGGCCGGCTCGGCCATGACCTGGACCTCGATGACCGCGCGCCTAAAGACGCCTGTGGCGTCTTCGGCGTCTGGGCTCCAGGCGAGGAAGTTTCCAAACTCACCTACTACGGGCTGTACGCGTTGCAGCACCGCGGCCAGGAGTCCGCGGGCATCGCGGTCAGCGAGGGCAGCCGCATTCTCGTCTACAAGGACATGGGCCTGGTCGCCCAGGTCTTCGACGAGTCGGTGCTCAGCACCCTGCGCGGCCACCTGGCCATCGGCCACTGCCGCTACTCCACCACCGGATCGAGCGTGTGGGAGAACGCGCAGCCCACGCTGAGCTCCACCGACGTCGGCGGCCTCGCGCTCGCCCACAACGGCAACCTGATCAACACCCCGGAGCTGGCCCAGCGCCTGGCTCCGGGCTCCACCCGCGCGACGACCGACACCGAGGTCCTGACCACGCTGCTCGCGCAGGACCGCACCCGTACCATCGAGGACTCGGCGGCGGAGCTGCTCCCGCAGGTCAAGGGCGCCTACTCGCTGGTGTTCATGGACGAGAAGACGCTCTACGCGGCCCGCGACCCGCAGGGCATCCGCCCGCTGGTCCTGGGCCGGCTGGAGCGCGGCTGGGTGGTGGCCTCCGAGACGGCCGCGCTCGACATCGTGGGCGCCACGTTCGTCCGCGAGATCGAGCCGGGCGAGCTGCTGACCATCGACGAGCGCGGCGTCAGGTCGCGCCGCTTCGCGCTGGCCGAGCCCAAGGGCTGCCTCTTCGAGTACGTCTACCTCGCCCGCCCCGACACCACCATCGCCGGGCGCGGCGTCCAGGTCACCAGGGTCGAGGTGGGCCGCGTGCTGGCCCGCGAACACCCGGTGGAGGCCGACCTGGTCATCCCCACGCCCGAGTCCGGCACTCCGGCGGCCGTCGGCTACGCCGAGGAGAGCGGGATCCCCTACGGGCAGGGCCTGGTCAAGAACTCCTACGTGGGCCGCACGTTCATCCAGCCCTCGCAGACCATCCGCCAGCTCGGCATCCGGCTGAAGCTCAACCCGCTGCGCGAGGTGGTCGCGGGCAAGCGGCTGGTGGTCGTGGACGACTCGATCGTGCGCGGCAACACCCAGCGGGCCATCGTCAAGATGCTGCGCGAGGCCGGGGCCAAGGAGGTGCACGTACGCATCTCCTCGCCGCCCGTGGCCTGGCCGTGCTTCTACGGCATCGACTTCGCCACCAGGGCCGAGCTGATCGCCGGGTCGCTGTCGGTCGAGGAGATCCGCGCCTCGCTCGGCGCCGACTCGCTCGGCTACATCTCCCTGGAGGGCCTGACCAAGGCCACCACCATCCCCGCCGACCGCCTGTGCAGGGCCTGCTTCGACGGCTCCTACCCGATCCCCATCGACCAGGACAACGTGGGCAAGTTCGTGTTGGAGAGCAAAGCGTGAGCACTTACGAGGCCGCGGGCGTCGACATCGAGGCGGGCGAGCGTGCCGTCGACCTGATGAAGAGCAAGGTGGCGCGCTCGCGGCGGCCCGAGGTGGTCGACGACGCCAGCGGGTTCGCCGGGCTGTTCGACGCCTCGGCCCTCCTGCGTTACGAGCGGCCGCTGCTCGCCACCTCGACCGACGGCGTCGGCACCAAGGTCATGATCGCCCAGCGGTACGGCAAGCACGACACCATCGGCATCGACCTGGTCGGCATGGTCCTCGACGACCTGGTGGTGTGCGGGGCCGAGCCGCTGTTCATGACCGACTACATCGCCTGCGGGAAGGTGGTGCCCGAGCGCGTCGCCGAGATCGTCGGCGGCGTGGCCGAGGGCTGCCGCCTGGCCGGGGCCGCGCTGGTGGGCGGCGAGACGGCCGAGCACCCCGGGGCCATGGGGCCGGACGAGTACGACCTGGCGGGCGCCGGGACGGGCGTCGTCGAGGCCTCCGCCATGCTGGGATCCTCCCGGGTCGTGGCGGGTGACGTGGTGCTGGGGCTGGCGTCCTCCGGGATCCACTCCAACGGCTACTCCCTGGTACGCCACGTGCTCCGCGAGGCCTCCCTGTCGCTCGACGCCGTCCTGCCCGAGCTGGGGCGGCCGCTGGGCGAGGAGCTGCTGGAGCCGACCCGGATCTACTCCCTCGACTGCCTGGAGCTGGCCAGGACCGTCGACGTGCACGCCTACGCGCACATCACCGGCGGCGGCATCGAGGGCAACCTGTCACGGTCGCTGCCGGGCCATCTCGACGCCGTGCTGGACCGGGCCTCCTGGACGCCGCCCGCCGTTTTCGGGGTGCTCGCCGGGCACGGGCAGATCGCCCAGAAGGATATGGACCGCACGTTCAACCTCGGCGTCGGGATGGCGGCCATCGTGGCCGCCGACTCGGCGGACGAGGCCGTCAGGGTGCTGGGGGCACGCGGGCTGGACGCCTGGGTGCTCGGGGAAGTGGTGCCGGGCGAGGGCCGCGCCCGCTACCGGTAGCCGTTCTCAGATCCCCAGCTTGGCGGCGATGCCGTCGAGGACGTACTCGAGGCCGGTCTCGAACCGCCAGAGCACGTCGTCCTTGCGGGTGGCCGTCATCAGGTAGCCCTCGAAGGTGGGGTAGCGCCCGGTCTGGATGTGCCAGGTCATCTGCGGGGCGAGCTCACTGCGCAGCTCGCCCCCGTCGGCCCAGCCCTGCTGGTCCATGAAGCTCTGCACGGCGATCTCGTACGCCATGGCGCCGTTGGCGTAGGCGTCCACGGCGCGGAACACGCTCATCGTGGTGTCGGGGTCGAGCCCCGATCCGGCCAGGGCCGACAGGGAGCGTTCGGTGACGGCCATGCGGCGCGGGGTGAGCGCGAGCATGGCCTGCGGGGACAGCTGAGCCAGCCACGGGTGCCGCAGCATCATCTCGCGGGTGCCGTGCCCCAGCGCGCGCATCGTCTCGCGCCAGCCGAGTCCCTCGGGCAGTCGCAGCTCCTCGTAGACGTGGTCGACCATCAGCTCCAGCAGCTCGTCCTTGCCTGACACGTACCGGTAGGGCGCCATGGGCGCGACGCCCAGCTCGGTGGCCAGGCGGCGCATGGTGACCGCGTCCAGGCCCTCGGCGTCGGCGATCCCGACCGCGGCCGTGGCGATGCGCTGCGGCGAGAGGGTCTGCCGCGGGGCGGGGGCCGGACGTTCCAGGCGCGCCCAGAGCGGTTCGCGCGGTTTGTCTTTCTCGACGGCCATGTGGCTCCCCTTCCGTGTTCCGATACAGCGTATCCGAAGTGGACAACGTACATTCGCGTGTGTACGTTGTATCTCGCTGGATACGACGTACACAAATGGAGTCCTCATGAACGACAGCCCGCTCAAGGTCGCGGTCATCCTCGGGAGCACCCGCGACGGCCGCCTCGGCACGGTCGTGAGCAACTGGATCGTCGGCCTGCTCGGCCAGCGCGGCGACATGGAAGCCGACCTGATCGACCTGGTCGAGACGCCGCTGCCGACCGTCTTCCCGGTCCTCGGCGAGCCCCCGGCCTCCCAGGAGGCCAGAGACCTGCTGGCCGCGGTGTCACCGCGGATGGCGGCGGCCGACGCCTTCGTGATCGTCACGCCGGAGTACAACCACAGCTTCCCGGCCGCGCTGAAGAACGCCATCGACTGGCACGGCCCCGAGTGGCACGCCAAGCCGGTCGCCTTCGTCTCCTACGGCGCCTTCTCCGCCGGTTTGCGCGCGGTCGAGCAGCTGCGCCTGGTCCTGGCCGAGCTGCACGCGGTCACCATCCGCGACGGGGTCGGCTTCCAGCGCGTCTGGGAGCAGTTCGACGGCGAGGGCAGGACGGTCGACCCGGCCGTCGAGCCCGCCGCCAAGGTGATGCTGGACCGGCTCGCCTGGTGGGCGCAGGCCCTGCGCGAGGCCAAGGCCGTCCGGCCGTACGCGGCGTGACGCGCCATGACCCGATCTCTTTACGTCGGCGTGTTCGGCCTGCTGCTCGGCATGTTCCTGGCCATGCTGGACGGCCTGATCGTGGGCACCGCGCTGCCCACGATCGCGGGCGACCTCGGCGGCCTGGACCGCCTGCCCTGGGTCGTGACCGCCTACATGCTCGCCGCCGCGGCCACCACCCCGATCTGGGGCAAGGTCGGCGACCTGTTCGGCCGCAAGGCGACCTTCATCGGCGCGATCGCGCTCTTCCTGGCCGGGTCGGGACTGGCCGGACTGTCGCAGGACATGGGCCAGCTCATCGCCTTCCGCGCCGTGCAGGGGCTCGGCGCGGGTGGGCTCATGGTCGGGGCGCTGGCCATCATCGGCGTGCTCGTACCGCCCCGTGAGAGCGGCCGGCTGCAGTCGATGATCGGCGTCATCATGCCGATCGCGTACGTCGGCGGGCCGCTCCTCGGCGGCCTGCTCACCGACTACCTGAGCTGGCGCTGGACCTTCTACGTCAACCTGCCCGTCGGCGCCGTGGCGCTGCTGATCATCTCCACCCGGATCCACCTCCCGCCCGCCGAACGCGTCAAGCCCCGCATCGACTACGGCGGCGCGGCCCTGCTCACCACCGCCATCGTGGCCCTGACCCTGCTGGCCGGCTGGGCGGGCACCGCGTACGCCTGGACCTCGCCCCAGGTCCTCGCCCTGGGCGCGCTCTCCGTGCTCACCCTGGCCGGATTCGTCGCCGTCGAACGCCGGGCCGCCGAACCGGTCATCCCGCCCCGGCTGTTCACCGACCGCGGCTTCACCCTGGCCCAGGTCCTCAGCTTCCTCGTCGGCGCTGCCATGGTCAGCGTGACCAACTACCTGCCCCAGTACATGCAGTTCGTCCAGGGCGCCTCGCCCGCGGCGGCCGGCATGCTGCTGCTGCCGCTGATGTTCGGCATGCTCGCCGCGCAACTGGTCACCGGCCGGCTCATCAGCCGCGACGGCCGCTACCGCCGCTATCCGATCCTCGGCGGCGCGCTCATGACCGCCGGATCCCTGGCCCTGCTCCTGCTCGACGCCTCCACCCCCGCGCCGGCCGCCTCGGCGCTCACCCTCGTCATCGGGACGGGGATCGGCCTGGTGATGCAGAGCACCACGCTCATCACGATCAACGGCGCCGACCCGCGCGACATGGGCGCCGCCAGCGGCACCGTCACCCTGCTGCGCACCGTCGGCGGATCGCTGGGCATCGCCGTGCTCGGCACCCTGTACGCGGCCCGGATGCGCACCCACCTGACCACCCGCCTCGGCCCCGGCCAGGCCGAACGGCTGGAGCGGAGCGGCGAGCTGACACCCGGATCGCTGCCCCGCCTGCCCGCCCCCGTGGCCGACGCCGTCCGCGAGGCCGTCACCAGCGGCCTGCACGCACTCCTCATCGGCGCCGCGGCTCTCGCGGCGATCTCGTTCGCGATCGCCTGGCTCATCCGCGAGACCCCGCTCCGCACCGAAACCCCACCCCAGCCCGACTCCGAACCGGCGGGCCTGCCCCGGAAAGCCTGAGCCGGAAATTCCCGCAGTGGGAGGAAGCGGGACCGGTCTCGGTGCGGCTATTGGCGCTTTCTCAACCGTCGGGCTCGTGCAGTCTCACATCCGGGATCTCAGCACGTCGACCTCGCAGCCTGGCGAGAACGGGTCGAAGCCGTGCTCGACCAGCCAGCGGACCGCCAGCAGGCTTCGCAGCGACCACCACGCGCGGATCACATCGAGGTCCACGTCGGCGCCGTAGCCGGCGACGACGTCGCCAAGGCGCTCCTCGTGTCCGAGCGTCAAGATGGCGAGGTCGAACAGGGCATCGCCCTGGCTCGCCTCGGACCAGTCGATCACGCCGGTGATCTCGTCACCGTCGACGAACACGTGAGTGATCTGCAGGTCGCCGTGCGTGAACACCGGCGTCCACGGCCGGAGCGCAGCCTCCGCGATCCGGCGGTTACGCGTGACCAGGTCGGCGGGAAGGACACCGTTCGCCACGAGCCACTCGCATTCGCCGTCGAGGCGCGATGCGATCTCATCGAGGCTCCGACCCGGCCATGGCGGCAGTGGCGCGTCGTGCAGCACCCGTACGGCGGCACCCGCCGCCGCCCACGCCGCCGACGACGCGGTCGACGGCTCGCCGAGGCGGCCGAGTGCCGTGCCTGGGAGGGCGGCGAGCGCGAGCACGGGCGGCTTGCGCCACAGGACCTCCGGAGTCGGGATCGGCGCCATGGCCATCGCCTCGACCTCGACGTCAGTGCGCACCTGATCGGTGTCGATCTTCAGGAACACGTCACCGACGCGCAGGGTCGCTCGCTCGCTATGGGCGACGACGACCTCGACCTCCTCCACGTCGGCGATTATCGCGGGGATGACCACCGACGTCACCGGGTTTATCTTCTTGTCCGATGCCCTGGCGCCACTAGCACAGCAGAAACACGCGAGCTAGTACCGGTAATGAGCGCCAGGTGCTGGGGCGTCGTTGCCAGTTGAATGGTGCTGATCGTGTTCGGCCGGCGATTGGGGGGCAAGGTGGCACAGCCGGTCGAGTCCGCAGGCTCTGGACCGAGGGACAGAAACTGCGGGAGAGGTCAGACGGCCTTCCATCCCGTGCATTGGTTGTTCGTTCCTGAAGGCCGCCAACAGAACCTGACATCGGTGGGGTTGGACCTTAGGGAGTGGTTGTAGCACAGGCCGCTGAGAGTGGGCGCGTCATAACGGATGAGAGTGCCGCCGCTGTACCTTACCGTGCCCCAGACGTCTGAATCGGGCCAGCTCCCGAGAATCCTGCAGACATTCAGGTTCGCGTGGTTGGAACTGATCTCCGCGAAGCCCCATGTGTTTCCCACTCTTAACGTGTGCGCTTCTGCAGGTGCGGTCATGGCTATGGCCGTCGCGGCCGTAGCGATGGCCACTTTCCCTATGCGCATGATTTTCGTAGGCATGGTGGTCTCCTTCTCCGGTTCCAACAGCGCACACGCATGTCGGCTTCTGGTGACCCGAAAACCGGGCTGACTGCAGTTTCGCCTCCGGAAAGGGCCTGGACGAGGGCGGCCTCCGGACATTCACCGGACATTTCACAGTGCTGGTGCTGTGAACGGATATGATCACCGGGGCGGGTGAGGACTCAGGCCGCCAGAGCCCGGAGCCGGCCGCCGCAGCGCACGCCCTTCTCGGCGCGGCTCGATCAACGCCCACTGCTCGTCGGATAAGACCGACCGGCAAATGGATCACCTTCAGGCGTCCTGGCCCTGTTCGAGGCTGGGCGGCACAGAACGAGCTCATGCCTCCAGGCTGAGGGCGGAGTTCATGGTTGAGCAGGCCCGGCGCAAGAGCGCGGGCAGTTCGCCCGGTGTGCAGTCGGGCAGCCATTGGTCCAGAGCGCAGCGCCACGTGGCCACGAAGAACTCGATGAGGAGCCGCAGTTCGAGACGGTTCTGTCCGTCAAGTCGGCACGCGATCTCGGCTTGGACTTCGGCGCAGTGCCGCAGCGTGTGCCCGTCGAGTGCGGGTGAGTCGGCGATCAGCCGGAGCGTGAGCGGGAAGCGCCGGTACCAGTCCTCGTCCATGCGCTCCAGGGTGGTCAGCATGGCGGCGAGGAAGACATCGGCCAGCGGCCCGGACTTCTCGATGCCGTCCAAGACTTCGAGGTAGGTCTCCCAGAGCTGCTTGACGGCGGTGAGTGCCACGTCCTCCTTGGAGCGGAAGTTGCGGAAGAAGGTCCGCCGGGACACCTCCACCTGCTCCAGCAGCGCGTCCAGCGGAGTGTTGTCGAATCCGCGTTCGCCGAAGAGCGTGAGGGCGGTGTCGATCAGTGCCTGGCGAGTACGCAGCTTTTTGCGTTCGCGCAGGGTGACAGGGTGTTCAACGGTCGTCATCGCCATCACTGTACCAAGTACCGCCGAAGTCACGCATATGCTCTACTAGAGCAAACGCCACACTATGGCACTTTATGGAAAGGGAGTCCTCCTGTGCGTGCACTCGTTGTGGATCACACCTCACCTGGACACTTGTCACTGACGGATGTCCCTGCCCCGCAACCCGCCGCCCACGAGGCGCTCGTGCGGGTCGAGGCGGTCTCGCTGAACTTCGGTGAAGTCCATGAGGCCGTCCGTCCGGAGATGCCGGACGGCACCGTGCTCGGATGGGACGCGGCCGGCGTGGTCGTCCAGGCGGCCGCCGACGGTTCGGGTCCGGCCGAGGGAGAGAGGGTTGTCACCCTCGGAGGAGAGGCCGGCTGGGCCGAGTTGCGGGCTGTACCCGCCGCCCTGCTCGGCACCGCGCCAAGGGACGCCGATCTCGGCGCGTTGAGCACCGTTCCCGTGGCCGGGCTGAGCGCCCTGCACGCGCTACGTCGGATGGGATCGCTGCTCGGTCGCCGCGTGATGGTCACCGGTGCTTCCGGCGGCGTCGGCCGCTACGCCGTCCAGTTGGCCGCCCGCGCCGGCGCGCACGTCGTCGCCATCAGCCGGAGCACCGCTCAGGCGGACGGGCTGCGAGCCCTGGGCGCCCACGAGGTCCACCCGGAGCCGGCCGCCGTGCAGCAGCCCGTGTCGGCCGTCCTTGACAACGTCGGCGGACATCACCTCGTCGACGCCTTCGCCTCCCTGTCGGCCGGCGGCAGCCTCATCAGCGTAGGCCGCTCCTCCGAGGCCGACGCGGTGCTGTCACCGGATGCCCTGCTGGGCACCGGGGGACGGCACGACCGGTCGATCCGCACGTTCTTCCTCTTCGGCGACCCCACCACCGACTTCTCTGCGGATCTGACCTGGCTGGCCGGAGAGATCGCCGCAGGCAGCCTCGATCCGGGCATCAGCTGGCGCGGCCCCTGGACTCGCCACGCCGAGGCGGTCAAGGTTCTGCTCGACCGTCGCCTCCACGGCAAAGCCGTCCTCGATCTCACGTAGCCGGCTCAACCTCCGTCCGTGCCGTACGACGCTGATGGAGGTCAAAGACGGGCTGCGACCGACGACCAGACGGGCACGCGCTTGAATGATCATGGACGTGCACCTGCCGACAGGTGGTAACGCTACAAATCCGCACAATTACACTACGGCATCGCGAACATCAACTCGCGCAACGCCCTCTCACTTCGCCTGGCCTGCACGAACGATCGACGATGCTTTATGTCCCCGTATCGCCACGCCTTCGAACCCGCTTCACGGCCGACGACATGCCCATGGGGAACGCGGCCCACAGCCGGGGGAGCGCGAGGCGGCCTGCCGGGGATCGGGGCGAAGCCCCGATCCCCCATCAGCACGCCCGCGCGTCAGCGAGGACCGCGCCTTCGGGGGATCGAAAGGGGGCTCGCCCCAATGCCGCTTAGTTAAGGGCTTTGGTGGTGATTGTGAGGGTGTAAGCGATCTTGCCTGGGGGCGGCGGGTCGCCGGGTTTCTTGCGGGCG
>NZ_JBSFTC010000056.1:0-49821 GCF_053590415.1 Nonomuraea sp. NPDC003201 | reverse complement strand
CTACGACGAGCTCGGCGGGCCCTTCGACGTGGTGTTCGACGGGGTCGGCGGGGAGGTCGGCGGCGCCGCGTACGAGCTGGTCGAGCCCGGCGGCACGTTCTTCGCCTACGGCGTACCCAGCGGCTCGACCGCCCGGATCGAGCCCGGGGCCGCGCGGGTGGTGGGCATGGAGCAGGTCCAGTTCGGGCCGGACGAGTTCCGGCGGCTGGCCGGGCGGGCCCTGGAGCACGACATCCTGACGACCGTCGTGGGGCTGGCCGTGCCGCTGGAGCGCGCGCACGAGGCCCACGCCGCCCTGGGGAGCCGCGAACTGGTCGGCAAGGCCGTCCTGCTGGTCACCGCCCAGGCCGCCCGCTACCGCGCCCACGGCGGTCCGGAGGTGCTGGCGCTGGAGGAGATCCCGCTCCCCCAGCCCGGCCCGGGACAGGTGCGGATCGCGGTCCGGGCGGCCGGGGTCAACCCCATCGACTGGAAAATCCGCCGCGGCCTCATGGGCGCGCCCCTCGGCGAGCCTCAGGGCACCGGGCTCGAACTGGCCGGGACGATCGACGCCCTCGGCCCAGGGGTGACCGGGTGGCGGCTGGGCGACCCGGTGTTCGGGCAGGTCGAGGGAGGTGCCGCCGCCACGCACGCGATCGCGGCCGCGAGCCTGCTGGCGGCCAAGCCGGACGATCTGACGTACGAGGAGGCCGCCGCGCTGCCCGTCGCCGTCGAGACGGCCCGGCGGGCGCTGGGCGGGCTGGGCCTGGAAAAGGGCCAGACGCTGCTGATCCACGCGGTCGCGGGCGGCGTCGGGCTGGCGGCCGCGCAGCTCGCCCTCGCCGCGGGCGCCCGGGTCGTCGGGACGGCCGGCGAGCGCCACCACGCCTTCCTGCGCGGCCTCGGCGTCCATCCGGTCACGTACGGCGAGGGCCTGGAGGAGCGCCTGCCCGGCCCCGTCGACCGGGTGCTGGACGCCTCGGGCAGAGGCGAGCTGGAGCTGTCGGTGAAGCTGGCCGGCGACCCCGCCAACGTGATCACCATCGCCGACCGGGCCGGCGCGGCCGAGCTCGGCGTGCGCTTCTCGTCCGGCCGCGCGAAGGGGCCGGTGGACCACCAGAACGTCCGGATCCCCATCGCGGAGGCGTTCCCCCTGGAGCGGATCGCCGACGCGCACCGGCTCAGCGAGGACGGCCACTTCCTGGGCAAGATCGTGGTGAACACGGAAGGGACCTTGCCGCGATAGCGCGGCACACTGGTCTCCATGCTGGAAACCTCGGCCCGCCTGCTGAAGCTCCTGTCCCTGCTCCAAGCCCGCCGGGACTGGACCGGCCCCGAGTTGTCGTCCCGGCTCGGGGTCTCCACCAGGACGATCCGCAACGACGTCGAGCGCCTGCGCACGCTGGGCTACCCCGTGCACGCCACGCCCGGGGTCGCGGGCGGCTACCGGCTGGGCGCCGGGGCCTCGCTCCCGCCGCTGCTGCTCGACGACGAGGAGGCCGTCGCGGTGGCGGTCGGGCTCGGCCGGGCGGCCGGGGGCGGCGTCGAGGGCATCGAGGAGGCCTCCGTGCGCGCCCTGGCCAAGCTGGAGCAGGTGCTCCCGTCCCGGCTGCGCCGCCGGGTGAACGCGCTCAACACCTACACCGTGCAGGTACCGGGGCAAATACCGGGCGACGTGCCCGCCGTACCCCCCGAGGTGCTGACCACGATCGCGAACGCGGCCCGCGACCACGAGCGGCTGCGCTTCGACTACACCGGCCACGACGGGGCGACGGCCGTGCGGAACGTGGAGCCGCTCCGCCTGGCGCACCGGCGCGGCCGCTGGTACCTCGTGGGGTACGACGTCGAGCGGCAGGGCTGGCGCACGTTCCGGGTGGACCGGGTGCGCCCGCGCACTCCGGCCGGGCCCAGGTTCACCCCGCGCGAGCCGCCGGAGGGCGGCGACGTGGCGGCGTACGTGGAGAAGGGCCTCAACACGGCGACGTGGCGCCACCGGGCCACGGTGCTGGCGCACGCCCCGGCCGACCGGCTGGCCCACCTGCCGGCGGGGCTGGAGGTGGAGCCGGTGGACGAGGCCACCTGCCTGGTCAGGCTGGGCGGCGACGACCCGGACAGCATGGCCAGGTGGATCGGGTTGATGGGCGTGGACTTCGAGGTGCTCGACCCGCCCGAGCTGGCCGAGGCCGTGCTGAGGCTCTCCGAGCGCTACCGGCGGGCGGTCAGCGAACGGTAGGGCTCCGGTCAGCGGCCGGCCCCAGGCTCGGCGGCATGAAGAACATGACGCGGGTGGCGGGCGGCAAGGACGATTTCCAGCTCGTACACCACCTCACGCTCAAAGGCAGCCAGTTCGAGATCGGCAGGGCGCTCACCGAGGAGGCCCGCCGGCTGGGCTGGGCCCCCACGCCGGCCGACCCGGCGGTGAACCGGGCCCGCAGGACGTGGTTCGAGCGGCACTGGCCGCAGCACCACGCCCGCATGGACGGCGCGGCGGCGGTCCTCGGCCTCGACCCCGACCAGGACGATCTGGCCCTCGACGGGCTGAACTACGTCCCGGAGGGCACCGGCTGCTCGGCCCTGTGGATCCCGCCGTCGGCCGCCGCGGACGGCCACGGCCGGGTGGGCCGCAACTACGACTTCTTCCCCATGACCAGCAGCGAGGTGATGGGCACCGCGCCCAGGCCGGGCGAGCTGCCGATGGCCTCGCGGCCCTACGTGATCACGACGGTGCCCGACGAGGGGCTCGCCTCCACCGTGATCACCATGTCGGACCTCGACGGCTGCATGGACGGCATCAACTCGGCCGGCCTGGCGGTCGTGCTGCTGGTGGCCGACTTCGAGCACGCCGCGCCGCCGGAGCACGTCGCGCCGCAGGTCGGGGTGGGGAGCGTGCAGCTGCCCAGGTTCCTGGTCGACACCTGCGAGAACGTGGAGCAGGCCAAGCAGGCGCTCCTGGGCGCCAAGCAGTACGACCACGGCACCTCCCTGCACTACCTGGTGGCCGACGCCCACGGGCAGGCGTTCGTGTGGGAGCGCGGCAGGGACGGCGGCGAGCACATCGTCCAGCTCGGCGACGGCCCGCTCTGCGTCACCAACCACCTGCTGCACCGCCACCCCGACCCGATGAACCTGCCCGAGGACACCCCGGGCAGCTTCCGGACCTACGAGCGGCTGCGCACGCTGTACGAGCGCAGCAAGGGCGCCGCCGTGTCACCGCGGGAGCTGCGCGACCACCTGCGCGCGGTCCGGCAGGCCGAGGACCCGGCCCTGCCGTTCCGCACGCTGTGGACGACCGTCTTCGACACCGCCGACCGCACCCTGTCGGCCCGCTTCTACCTGGGAGACGGCCGGCGCTACAGCGAGGAGCTGGTCTTTCACCCCTCCGACAGGTAGTCCTCGCGCACCTTGGAGCGCGACAGCTTGCCCGTGGGCGTGCGCGGCAGCAGGGAGCGGTATTCGATCTCCTTCGGGTGCTTGAACCTGGCGATGCGCGGCCCGCAGTGCTCCAGCAGCTCGGCGGTGAGTCCGGGGCCGGGCGTGACCCCTTCGGCGGGCTGGACGAGGGCCACCACGTGGTGGCCCCACTCCTCGTCCGGCACCCCGATGACGGCCACGTCCGCCACCGCCGGGTGCTCGAGCAGGGCGGCCTCGATCTCGGCGGGGTAGATGTTGACCCCGCCGGAGACGATCAGGTCGGTCCGCCGGTCGCACAGGAACAGGTAGCCGTCCTCGTCCAGGTAGCCGATGTCGCCCGGCGAGTACCACTCCCCCAGCATGCTGGCGGCCGTCTTCGCCGGGTCCTTGCGGTACTCGAACGTGCCCATGGCCGACTTGACGTAGATCAGGCCGGGCTCGCCGACCGGCAGCTCGGCGCCGTCCTCGTCCACGATCTTGGCCTCGAACGTGGGCACCGGCCGCCCCACCGTGCCGGGCCTGGCCAGCCAGTCGTGCGGCTTGACCGCGAAGGCGATCGTCGACTCGGTGGAGCCGTAGTACTCGTACAGCACCGGCCCCCACCAGTCCATGATCTGCTGCTTGACCGCGACGGGGCAGGCGGCGGCGGTGTGGATGACCTGGCGCAGGCTCGACACGTCGTACTTGCCCCTGACCTCCTCCGGCAGCTGCAGCATGCGGTGGAACATGGTCGGCACCATCATCGCGTTGGTGACCCGGTATCGCTCGATGAGCTCCAGGATCGTCACCGGCTCGAACTTGGGGGCCACGACCACGGCGTGCCCGAGGTGCAGCGCGAACTGGGTGTGCGCGCACGGCGCCGAGTGGTACATCGGCGAGGTCACCAGATGGACGTCGTCGCCCGGCCTGAGGTCCACCACCTCGCCGAGGAACCACTGGTAGGCGGGCACCATCTGCTCGGGCGCGACGCCCGGCAGCGGCCGCTGCACGCCCTTGGGGAAGCCGGTGGTGCCGGAGGTGTACCACATGACCGCCCCGGACGTCCGCTCGCCGGGCGCGTCGGCAGGCTGCCCTTCGGCCAGCCCCGCCGTGCCGATCTCCCCGCCGGGTACGGCGTGGTCGGGCCCGGTGACCACGACCTTGGCGTCGCAGTCGGCCAGGATGTACGCCACCTCGGACGCCGTCAGATGCCAGTTGATCGGCACGTAGTAGAGCCCGATCTGCGCGGTCGCCATGACCATGACGACGGCGTCGATGCCGTTGGGCAGCACGCCCGCCACCACGTCGCCGGTGCCGAGCCCGCGGGCCCTGAGGCCGTGCGACACCTGGTTGACCCGGGCGAGCAGCTCGCCGTAGGACGTCCTCGTGCCGTCGGAGTCGATCATCGCGAGGCGGTCCGGGTCGGCGGCGGCGATGGCGTAGAAGCCGGGCAACTGACTGACGTCCACTGCGTCTGATTGCCGAGCTGCGCTCGGAGTGCTGTGATGGATGTCCTCGCTGCGCTGCGGATCCATCACAGCTCCAGCAGGTGCGCGAGACGGGCGCGGTGGATGCGGGGCGGGCCGAGCAGCACCTCGTCCGCCTTGGCCCGCTTGTAGAACAGATGCGCGTCGTGCTCCCAGGTGAAACCGATGCCGCCGTACAGCAGCAGGTGGTCGCGGGCCACCTCGAAGCAGGCGCGGCCGACGTAGGCCTGGGCGAGGGCGGCGGCGCCCGGCAGCTCCTCCGGCGACTCGTCGGCGGCCCAGGCGGCGTACCTGACGATGGACTCGGCCTGTTCGAGCTTGCAGTGCATGTCGGCCAGCTTGTGCTTGACGCCCTGGTAGGAGCCGATGTACCGGCCGAAGGTGACGCGGATCTTGGCGTAGGCCACGATGGCGTCCAGCGCCGCCCGCATCACGCCGAGCTGCTCGGCCGCCAGCGCCACGCACAGCTGGTCGCCGACCTCCGGCGCCGGCCCCAGCACGCGGGCGGGCGCGCCCTCCAGGACCACCCGCGCCTGGCCGCGCGTCAGGTCGAGCGTCTCCAGCGGGGTCCTGGTGACGCCGGGCCCGGCCAGCTCGACGGCGACCAGGAGCTCGCCGTCGCCACTGCGCGCGGGCGCCACCAGCACGTCGGCCTCCATGCCGCTGAGCACCTGCGCCAGCGTGCCGCGCACGGCCCCGCCGTCGAGGTCGACGGGGGCCTGGGCGAGCGTGGCCGTGGTGCGGCCCTCCGCGATGGCGGCGAGCAGCTCCTTGTCGGGGGTGCGGGTCAGGGCGATCGCGGCGAACGCGGTGGCCAGGAACGGCCCGGGCAGCAGGGCCGCGCCCGTCTCCTCCAGCGCGACCGCCAGCTCGGCCAGGCCCGCGCCCGCGCCGCCGTACTCCTCGGCGATGATCAGGCCCGCCAGGCCCAGCTCGCCGTTGAGCCTGACGTACACCTGCGGGTCGTAGCCCTGCCGCGCCTTGGACAGCGGCGAGGCGGCGCCCAGGAAGGCGCGTACGGCCTCGCGCAGCTGCCGCTGCTCCTCATCGAGTACGAGCTTCACCCCTGCGTCCCCACCTTCAGGTCCTTGAACGGCACGGTCTTGTCCATCCGGGGCTCCGGCGGCAGGTTGAGCACGCGGTCGCCCACGATGTTACGCATGATCTCGTTGGTGCCGCCGCCCAGCGACATGGCCGGGGCCATCGAGATCGCCTGCGCGAGCGGGGAGTCGCCCAGGACGGCCTCAGGGCCGGCGAGCCGCGTGGCCAGGTCGGCCTGGAACATGGTCAGCTCGGCCAGCAGCAGCTTGGCGGCGCTGCCCCGGGCGCCGGGGAAGATCCCCGCCTCGGTCTCCTGGGCCAGCCGCTGGTTGAACAGCGCCAGGGCGCGGCTGCGGATGTGCAGCTCGACCAGGTCGTCGCGGACCAGCGGGTCGCCGGTGTCGACCACCCGGCGCAGCGCCTCCAGCGAGGTCGGGTCCTCCTTCTGGCCGCTCATGCCCACGCCCGCCGAGATCGACAGCCGCTCGTGCAGCAGGGTCGTGACGGCCACGCTCCAGCCGTCGTTGACCTCGCCGACGCGGTGCTCGTCGGGGATGGGGACGTCGTCGAAGAAGATCTCGTTGAAGTTGGACCTGCCGGTCATGTCCTTCAGCGGCCTGACCGTGACCCCGGGGTGGTGCATGTCCACCACGAACATGGTCAGCCCCTTGTGCTTGGGCACGTCCACGTCGGTGCGGGCCAGCAGCAGGCCCCAGTCGGCGTGGTGGGCGACCGAGGTCCACACCTTCTGGCCGTTGACGATCCAGTGGTCGCCGTCGCGCTCGGCCCTCGTCTGCAGGCCGGCCACGTCGCTGCCCGCGCCCGGCTCGGAGAAGAGCTGGCACCAGATCTCCTCGCCGCGCAGCAGCGGCCGGACGAACCGCTCGCGCTGGGCGTCGGTGCCCCGGTCGACCAGCGTGGGCCCGGTCATGCCGAGGCCGATCGAGAAGACGTACGTGGGGAGGGTGAAACCGCGGGCCTCGGCGGCGAACGCGCGCTCCTCCGCCTGCGTCAGCCCCTGGCCGCCCCACTGCTCCGGCCACGTGATGCCGGAGTAGCCGGCGTCGTGGAGCTTGGCCATGAATTCCTTGGCCCGGGCGATCGGGTCTCCCCCGGGCCGGTCGTCCGCCGGGACATTTTCCTGCAGCCAGGTCCTGGCGGACCGCCGATAGTCAGCAAGGTTCACATCGACTCCTTGGCATCAGTGCCCACTTACTCTAGTCAGGCGACCGGATGCCGCATAGAGCACTGTTCTGCGGGTCTTTTAGCGTGATTTGTCACTGAATCTCCGTTAATTGGATGCAGGGGCACGTACTGTGATCATCTGATCACGGGGGGATTGGGTGTGATCGAACGGCTCGGCCGGTCCATTCGCGCGCGCCTGGCGCTGTTCGCCAGCGTCGCCATGGCACTGCTGTGCCTGGTGGCGGGCTCGTTCTTCCTGTGGGTGGGGCACAACACCGCCGTCGACATCCGCACGAGGGAGGTGACCACCGCCGCGCTGCACGTGGGCCACGACATCCAGCGCAATCACCGGCACTCCCTGGCCCACTTCGATCTGAAGGGCATCCAGGTCATCGACCCGACCGGTCGCGTGGTGGCCTCGACGCCGAACCTGAAGGGCAAGCCGCGCCTGACCGCCGTGGTGCCCGACCCGAACAGCCCCAGCCGCACCGACCTGCTGTGCGAGCTGCCCCAGCTCGGCGACGAGTGCCACATCACGGCCGCCGTCCGGGTCTACGACGAGGCCGGCGACTGGTTCGTCTACGCCTACGACGCCATGGTGCCCTGGTACATCCACCCGTTCGTGATCTCCCTGCTGGCCGTGATGACCGTGGCGCTGGTCGCGATCACCTGGTTCGGCGTGTCCAAGGTGGTGGCCAGGACGCTCGCGCCGGTGAACCAGATCACCCGGCGGCTGACCGACATCAACTACGGCGACGAGATCATGCGCGTGCCCGTGCCGGAGAAGGCCGAGGAGATCAAGGCGCTCGCGGATGCCGCCAACTTCATGCTCGCGCGGCTGGAGGCCGCCATGGAGCAGCAGCGCCGGTTCGCCTCCGACGCCTCGCACGACCTGCGCAGCCCGATCACCGCCATGCGCGCCGAGCTCGAGGCGGCGATGCTCGCACCCGAGGAGACCGACTGGTGCGAGACCGGCGGCAAGCTGATGGTCAGCCTCGACCGGCTGCAGAACATCGTCGCCGACCTGCTGACGCTGGCCAAGCTCGAAGCGGGCGCCCCGTCGCGGCTCGAGTCCGTCGACCTGGCCGAGCTGGTCGCCGCCGAGACCACCAGGCCGCGGTCGAAGAAGATCGTCACCGCGCTGCAGCCCGGCGTGGTCGTCACGGGCAACCGGCTCAAGCTGGCCCGCCTCCTGACGAACCTGCTGGACAACGCCGAACGGCACGCCGAGAGCACGATCATCGTGACCCTGCGCCGGAACCAGCAGGCCCTGCTCGAAGTGCTCGACGACGGCGCGGGCATCGCGCCGGACCAGCGCGAGGTGGTCTTCAGGCGGTTCACCCGGCTGGACGCCTCGCGCAGCCGCGACGCCGGCGGCACCGGGCTGGGCCTGCCCATCGCCCGCGAGATCGCCCAGGCCCACAACGGCACCCTCACGATCGAGGACTCCGACATCGGCGCACGCTTCGTGCTGCGATTGCCGATACGAAAGGAGTGAATGTGGGTATGAGAAATTTTCCGCCCCTTGATGGATCTCTGGGCGCACACGATTACTATGCATCGGAGGTGAGTTACTCGCTGTGACTTCAGGGTTCAGCCGATTACGGCGCGAGGATTTACTGAAGACGGCCTGCGAGGTCATCGCGGAGCGCGGGTTCGGGCATACCCGGACCATTGACATCGCCAGGGCCGCCGGGGTGAGCCAGGCGCTGCTGTTCTACCACTTCGAGACCAAGGATCGGCTGTTCGCGCAGGCTTTCACCTACGCCGCCCGCCAGCATCTCCACTCGCTCGAACACATCGAGGAGTCCAAGGGCACGCCGCTCGAACGGCTGCGCACCCTGCTCAGGCTCTCCTCCCCGGCGATCCCGACCGAGGGATGGCGGCTGTGGATCGACGCGTGGTCCGAGGCGATGCGCAACCCGGAACTGGAGGAGATCTCGCGCCGCCTCGACTCCCGGGGCCGGCTGGTCATGCGCGCGATCATCGAGGCGGGCGTGTCGTGCGGCGAGTTCAAGTGCGACGACCCCGACGCTTCCACGTGGCGGATTCTCGCGCTCGTGGACGGGCTCGCGATCCAGACGCACGCGCACCCCAAGGTGCTGACCAGGCGCAAGGTGAACACGCTGATCCGTACGGCCGCCGCGGCCGAGCTCGGGCTCTCTGCGGAAACCCTGTGACCCTCCCCTCTTCCGACGCTATTGGATGCTCCGTACAATTAGCGGCGAGGAGAGGAGCACGTGATGGCATCCGCACCGAGCTCTGCCGCCGCCCGCGAACGCGACGAGCAGGTCGCCAGCAGGAGCGCCTACCGAGCGGTCATCGAACGGCTCTCGAAGGCGTCGGTCGACAAGCACTGGGAGCCGTACCGGGACATCCCGTGGGATGACCCGGAGTTCGCCGTGGACCCGGCGGATCCCCGCTGGGAGCTGCCGGAGGTCGACAAACTGGGCGGCCACCCGTGGTACCGCAGCCGCCCGCCCGAGGTGCGGGCGGCGATCGGGCTGTGGCGGGTGGCCACCGCGATGAAGGTCGGGCTGCAGTTCGAGAACCTGCTCAAGCGCGGGCTGCTCAACTACGCCTACCGGCTGCCGAACGGGTCACCGGAGTTCCGGTACGTCTACCACGAGACCATCGAAGAGGGACATCACGGGATGATGTTCCAGGAGTTCGTGAACCGCACCGGCTTACCGATCCGCGGGATGCCCGGGCCGCTGTCGCTGATCGCGCAGGTGGCGCCGTGGATCCCGCTGATCTCGACGGAGCTGTTCTTCGTGTTCGTGCTCGGCGGCGAGGACCCGATCGACCACGTGCAGCGCAAGGTGCTGAAGGACGAGCGGGCGCATCATCCGCTGGAAGAGACGATCATGCGGATCCACATCGCCGAGGAGGCCAGGCACATCTCCTTCGCCCGGCACTACCTGCGCAACCGGGTGCCCCGGATGCCCGCGTACCGGCGGCTCCTGCTCGGGGTCATCTCCCCCGTGATCCTGGGTGTGATGGCCCGGATCATGCTGGCGCCCCCGGTGCCGATGATCCGGCGCTTCCGCATCCCGGCCCACGTGGTCGCCGACATCTACCTGCGCAACCCCGCCGCCAAGCAGGAGATCCGCGACTCGGTGGGCAGGACGCGGGAGCTGTGCACGGAGATCGGCCTGATCAACCCGGTCACCCGGCGGATCTGGCGGGCGATGGGCATCTAGCCGGTCGGCCGCCGGGCGATCAGCACCTCGGTGACCTCGGTGTGCACCCATGTCCCCGAGGGGTCGAGGTCGAGCAGAGCCTTCCTGGCCGCCTCCTTGAACGGCTCCAGCCGGTCGCCGAGGCGGGCCGGGGAGCTGTAGGAGTAGGACAGCTGCAGGCCGATCACGGCGTCCACGTCGTAGGCCAGGCGGTGCTCGTACGTGGCGGACTCCAGGTCGCTGAACGGCGTGGTGACCAGCACGTCGTGGGGGTGCTCGCCGCTGGCCTGGAAGGAGCCGGTGGCCGTGAACGTGTTCGCGTCGAACTCCTCGCGCACCCGGCGCATCGTCGCCTCCCAGGGCTCCTCCTGGGGCTCGCGGCCCGGGCCGACGAGGGCCACGACCCCGCCGGGCGGCAGCAGCTCGTCCAGATCGGCCAGCACCGCGCGGCGGTCCATCCAGTGGAACGACCTGCCCATGACGATGTGACCGAACGCCGGGAGCTCACGCAGCCTCGTCGAGTCGCCGGGCAGCCACCGGATGTTCCGCACCTCCGCCGCCAGCCCTCTGCCCGTCTCCAGCATCTCCTCGTCGGGATCGACGGCCAGGATCTCGCGCACGGCGGGCGCCAGCGGGATCGCCACCGTGCCGGGACCGCAGCCGAGGTCGAGCACGGTGCTGTCCGGGCCGAACGTCCTCGCCAGGTGCTCGATCGCCTGATCCCCGTGGTCGGACCGGTACTTGGCGTAGTAGGGGGCCGTGCCGGCAAACAGGTCTGTCATGGATGGGACCATATACGGGTTCGTTTCGTCGTTGCTGGAAGGTTTTGATCTTTGAGGCGGCTACTCACGGTCCTGCTGCTCGCCTTCGCCGCCGCCGGGATCGCCCCTCCCGCGGCGCAGGCGCACAACGTGCTCCTCAGCAGCGACCCCAAGGACGGTGCCACGTTGCCGGCCGCGCCGGCGCGGGTGACGCTGGTGTTCGACCAGGCGGTGCGGCAGGGCTACGCGCAGGTGGGCGTGACGGGCCCGGACGGGTCCTCGTGGGCGGACGGGTCCGCGGAGGTCGCCGCCGAGCGGGTGTCGGTACGCGTCAAGCCGCTGCCGTCCGGGGGCGCGTACACGGTGGGCTACCGGATCCTGTCGGCCGACGGCCACCCGGTCACCGGCAAGATCACCTTCACCCTCGCGGCCGGGACCGGGACCGGTGGCCCGGCCCAGAACACGGGTCAGGCCGCCACCGGGCAGGCGCCGCAGGACGCGAGCGCGCAGGCCGCCGAGGCTGCCGCCAACGGCGGCGCGGGCATGGCGGTGGTGTGGATCGTGGGCGCGCTGCTGCTGCTCGCCGCCGGCACGGCGGTGGCGCTGCGCCGCCCCCGCCCGGCCGCGCCCGGCCCGGGCTCCGCCGGAGAGGCCCAGCCGAATGCCGGGCCCGATGCCGCCGGCGAAGAGGCCCGGGCATGACCGTCACCGCGCCTCCCCTCCCCCGGCAGCGGGTCGGCGGGCGGCTGGTGGCCGGGGCGTTCGGCGTCTGCGCGGTCGTCGCCGCGGTGGCGGCAAGCACGTTGACCGCGCAGGAGGCCGTCCCCGGCATCCCCATGCCCGGCCCGCTGGTGTCCTTCGGGCTGCCCGTCGTGCGGGTGCTGCTCGACCTGGCCGCCGTCGCCGTGGTCGGGCTGAGCCTGCTGCCCAAGCTGCTCGGGTTCGACGCCCCCGAGCGGACCGAGCCCGTCATGCTCAGGGTGCGGCCGCTGGCCGTGCTGGCCGCCTGGGCGTGGGCGATCTGCGCGCTGCTCACCATCGTGTTCCAGACGGCCGAGCTGAATCCCGGCAGCGTGCCCACGTTCGGGATGATCGCCGGCTACGTCGAGACCGTCGGCACCGGTCAGGGGCTGCTGTTCAGCGCGGCGTGCGCGCTGACGGCGGCCGGCATCGGGCTCATGGCGGTGCGGTTCGGCGAGAAGGTGCCGGCCGAGCTGCGGGTGATCGTGGCGCTGTTCGGGCTGCTGCCCATCCCCGTCACCGGGCACGCCGTCAACTCGGTCTGGCACGACCCCATCATGGTCTCGATGGAGATCCACGTGATGGGCGCGGCGGCGTGGGCGGGCGGGCTGGCGGCCACGGCCATATTCCTGGCGCCGCACCGGGAGCTGCTGGCCGTGGTCCTGCCCAGGTTCTCCAGGATCGCCACGGTGTGCCTGCTCCTGGTCGGGCTGTCAGGGCTGGTCAACGGGCTCGGCACGATGGCGCTCACCCCCGGCGTGACCCTGCCCGGCGCCCTGCTGACCAGCCACTACGGCGTGCTGGTGGTGATCAAGACGGTCCTGGTGGCGGCGCTGGTGCCGCTGGCCGCCCACATCCGCTTCCGCCTGATGCCCGCCGTCCGCGCAGGCCGGGCCACCGCCCTGGTGGGCTGGGCGGCGGCCGAGGTGGGCGTGATGGGCCTGGCCTACGGCGTGGCGGTGGCGATCACCCGGGCCTCGATCGGCTGAGACCCGCGCCGCCTGGCGGCCAGCCACTCGACCGCCAGCCAGACGACCAGCAGGCCGAGCCCCGCCCAGACGGCCGACGACGTGGCCAGTGGGGGCGCTCCGAGCAGCCCCTTCTGGCCCTTGATCGCGCTGTACACGCCACCCATGATCGCGCTCTGCGCCACCAGCGCGCCGTAGGCGGCGGCCGTGACGCCGACGCTCCCGAGCACGGCCCGTACGTACGGCATGCGCACCAGGAACGCGAGGTCCACCACCAGCCCCGCGACGACCAGGAAGAACGGCACCGCCGACGGCGGGAACCCGGTGAACGTCAGCAGCGGCCAGAGCACCGTGCGAACCCCCACGTACGCGCCCGCCACCAGCGTCGCGGCCCCGAACCTGCCGATCAGCAGCCTGGCCACGACCAGCACCGACAGCCCGACGACCACCGCGTAGACCGGATAGAGGAGGTCGGGGACGGGCAGCGAGAACGCGACCATCATCGCCCGGTCCACCGGCCGCCCCATCTGGTCGGCCGCGAACTGGAGCAGGATCTGCTCGGCGTAGGTCGCGTGGTTGTCCCAGGCGCCGATCGACAGGATGCCGTACTCCTGGTGCTGCTCGGGGAAGTGCACGTTCTCCAGGAAGAACGCGAAGAACGCGCCCAGCACGACGGTCCGCTCCCGCCCCGGCGGCGCGCCCATGAACCAGCCGCGGAGCACGCCCGCGATCATGAAAAACGTTCCAAGGTAGAGCATGATGTGCGACGGGCTCCACGAGGTGATGTCGAGCCCGTTGACACGGTGGTTGATCAGGTCGAGCGGGACCGCGACCAGGAAGATCCCGGTGCCCCACTGGATCAGCCGCAGCGCCGCCTTGTCCACGCCGTAGCCGGTGTATCCGTGGATGATGGTCAGCGCGACGGCGATGGCCGTGCCGGCGGAGTTGAGCAGGTGGGGCGGGGCGAGGTCGTCCCGCAGCCACTTGAAGTGCCACGAAACGTCCCACGCCGAGCCGAGCAGCTTGAGCGTGAACGCCACCAGCCAGCCGAAATAGAGCACCCTGAACAGATCCTGCGGCGTCTCACGCCCCGCCTGGCCCCTGGTCCAGTACGGCAGGGCCCACTCGGCGGCCCTCTTGAGAGATGCTGGAGACTTCACGGGAGTGAATCTTACGGTTCCCTGCGTTGAGCTGTTGCTGGGGTAATGCCAGGCAATGTCTTGGCAGGTCAGGCTACCGCCGAGGCCCGCAGGGTGTACAGGAGCGGGATCCTGGGGGCGCCCTCCGGGAGCCGGAAGCCGTCCTGGCCGTCGACCAGCGTGCCGAAGCGGCGGAAGTACGTGCGGTCGTGCTCGCGCATGAACTCGACCCGCAGGCCCGACCGTCCGCGCCCAGGCGGTGAGGTCGGCCAGCCACACCAGCGCGCCGAGGCCGGTGTAGACGATGTCGTACGTGGCCCCGCCGAGCGCCTCGACCGCGTCGTAGACGTCGGCGGTGACGTCGGCGGTGACGAACTCCGCCGGGATGCCGCATTCGGCGGCGATGGCCCTGGCCTGCTCGATGGCGGCCGCGGAGAAGTCGAGGCCGGTCACCTCGGCGCCGAGCCTGGCCCAGGCCAGGGTGTCCAGGCCGAAGTGGCACTGCAGGTGCAGCAGGCGGCGGCCGGTCACGTCGCCGACCTCGTCCCGCTCGAACGCCCGCAGCGGGCTCCGGCCCGCCTTGAATCCCTCGACGTCGTAGAAGTCGCTGGCGAGGTGGATGGGGACCCGTCCGTCCCGGTTGGCCCGGTTGACGTCCACGTAGTCCATGGGGGCAGCGTAGGCGAGCCCTTGATCGCGGCGCCGCTGGTTTTCGGTGGGCCGGGGCCGGTCAGGGGCGCCTTCTCGTCAGCCGTACCGGGAGGTGCTTGAGCCCGTTCTGGAAGTTGGACGTCAGCCGTCGCGGGCTGCCCGCCGGCTCGACGTCCCACTCGCGCAGCAGCTCCGTGAACACCGAGCGGAACTGCGCGCGGGCCAGGTGGGCGCCGAGGCAGACGTGGGGGCCGAACCCGAAGCTGACGTGGTCGTTCGGGGTGCGGGCGATGTCGAAGCGGTCGGGGTCGAGGAAGACGGACGGGTCGCGGTTGGCGGAGGCGTGGTAGACGACCACCTTGTCCCCGGCGCGGATGCGCCGGCCGCCCAGGGTGAGGTCGCGCGCGGCCGTCCGCCGAAAGTGCATGACGGGAGGCCAGAAGCGGAGCATCTCCTCGATGGCGGAGCCGAGCAGCGACGGGTCCGCGCGCAGGCGGGCCAGCTCCGCGGGGTGCTGCAGGAGCGTGAGCAGCCCTCCGGGGATGCCGTTGCGCAGGGTCTCGTTGCCCGCGACGGCGAAGAGGAAGAACATGTTCTCGAACTCGGCCTCCGTCAGGCCGCCCTTCCGCATGGCCGACATGACGGACTCGCCGTCCACGGGGGTCTCGGCCAGGGCGTGCGCGTAGGCGAACATGTCGGTCAGCGCGGCCTTCGAGCGCGGGTTCACCCCGGGCGCGAGCTCCGGCCTGGACGCGACGGCCAGGCGGCCCATCGGGGTGAGCGACTCGACGTCGGCCGTGGACAGGCCCGCGTAGTCGGCGTCCTGGTAGCCGATCACGCGCGACGCCCAGTCGTACAGCAGCCGCTTGTCCTGCGCCGGAACCCCCATGACGTGGGCCAGCGTCCACACGGGCAGGTCGGCGGCCACCTCCACGAAGTCGCACTCGCCCGGCGCGAGCAGCGCCGCGGCCCGCCCGGCGATCGTGCGCTCCAGGGCACGCACGGCCCGCGGGGTGAAGGCCGCCGCCACGATCCTGCGCAGCCTGGAGTGGTCGGGCGGGTCCATGTTCAACATCTGGACCTGCACGAACGCCAGGTCTCCCGGGGTGTCGGGGTCGCGGAGCTGGGTGGCTCCGAGCCGCGAGGAGAAGTCCTCGGGGCTGCGCAGGACGTGTTTGACGTCGGCGTGCCTGAACACCCCCCAGTAGCCGGGGCCCTCCCGCCACGGGCCGACGGCGGGCTCCGGGATCCGGCAGACCGGGGACTCCTCCCGCAACGCGGCGAACAGGTCGTACGGGACGGCCGACTCGTACGTGGCCGGCATGAACACCTCGACCACCGGCCGCCCGCTCGCACCCGCCATGCCGCCCACCCCCGCGCTCGTCCGTCGTGGCTCCGCCCTATACCGGCACCCTGACACGACGCAAGCGATCGAGCCAGGAGCGGCGCGGCGCTCCGGCGGGCATCATGAGCGCGTGACTCCAGCAGACGCAGAGGCGATCCTCCAGGAATACTTCGCCCCCTGGATCCAGCGGCTCGGGTTGCGCGTGGAGGAGGTGGGCGAGCGCCACGCCGTCGTACGGCTCCCGTGGTCCGACGACCTGGCCCGTGAGGGCGGCGGGCTGTGCGGCCAGGCGATGATGGCGGCCGCCGACACCGCCACCGTCATCGCCATCTCCTCGGCGCGCGGCGGGTTCGTGCCGATGACCACGGTGCAGCAGTCGACGACGTTCCAGCGGCCGGTGCTGGGCAAGGACGTCCTGATCGACGTCCGCATCACGAAACTGGGCCGCACGCTGGCCTTCTCCGACGTCACCCTCACGGCCGAGGGCAGCGCCGAGACCGCCGCCCACGCGACGACCGTCTACGCCATCCTGGCCTGATCCCGCAGCTCAGGCCTTGATCTCAGGGATCTCTCAGGTGCGGAAAGTAGGCTCACGGTCATGAAGCGTGTGGCCGCGCTGGTAGCGGCGCTCGCCCTCATCGGGGTGACGACGTGGCTCGTGTGGCCGTCGGCTCCTGGGGTGCGGGGCCAGGACCAGACAATCAGTGTCGTCGATGGACCCGGCGACGACCAACGGGTGGAGCTCGATACGACCTTCTTCCCGCCGCCCGACGGCGGGAAGGCTCCAGCCGTACTGATCGGGCACGGCTTCGGCGGCAGCAAGCAGAGCGTGCGGGACCAGGCGGTCCGGATCGCCCAGCAGGGCTACGCCGTGCTGACCTGGTCGGCGCGCGGGTTCGGGCGCTCGACCGGCGAGATCGCGCTCAACTCGCCCGACTACGAGGTCAAGGACGTCAAGCAGCTGATCGACTGGCTGGCCAAGCGCCCGGAGGTCCAGCTCGACGCGGCGAACGACCCGCGCGTGGGCATCGCGGGCGGCTCGTACGGCGGCGCCATCTCCCTGATGACGGCCGCCTACGACCACCGGGTGGACGCCATCGTCCCCCAGATCACCTGGGCCGACCTGGCCGACGCGCTCTTCCCCAACGCCGCCGCGCAGGGCGCCGGTCCCGCCGCCATCGGCCAGGACGCCGAGCACGGGGTCTTCAAGCGCATGTGGGCCGGCATCTTCTTCGGCCAGGGCGTCTCGCTGGACAGCTTCGCGGGGCGGGGCGAGCGGCAGGCCGCCGCCGGCCCGCTGACGCCCGAGCAGGCGCGGTGCGGCAGGTTCCTGCCCGCGATCTGCGACGTCTACCAGCAGGTCGCCAAGGACGGCAAGGCCACGCCGGAGGCGGTCGCCCTGCTGCGCAAGTCGAGCCCGGTCACCGTGGCCGGTCAGATCAAGGCGCCGACCCTGCTCATCCAGGGCCAGCGCGACTCGCTCTTCCCGCTCGGCCACGCCGACGCCAACGCCAAGGCGATCGCCGCCGCCGGCACGCCGGTGAGCCTGGCCTGGTTCGACGGCGGGCACGACGGCGGCAACGGCGAGGCGGACTGGGTGTTCGAGCAGTCCACGGCCTGGTTCGCCCGCTACCTGAAGGGCGACAAGTCCGCCCCGGCGGTGAGCGCGTTCACGGTGACGCGTGACGGCGGCCGCGACCCCGGCACCCGCCAGCGCATCCGCCTGCACCCGGAGGCCGCCTCCTACCCCGGCCTGACCGGCACCGACACCACCACGGTCCAGCTGAACGGCCCCGCCCAGAACATCGTCAACCCGCCCGGCGGCGCGCCCGCCTCCATCTCGACGGTGCCCGGCATCGGCGGCCTGCTGGGCGGCCAGACCGGCACCACCGGCGTGTCCATCGACATGCCGGGCCAGAGCGCCGCGTTCGAGTCCCGTCCGCTCACCGCCCCGCTCCAGCTCACCGGCAGTTCCACGGTCAGGGTCAAGGTGTCGGGCAAGGGGGAGGCGACGCTGTTCGCCAAGCTGTACGACGTGGCCGACGGCACCCAGCCGCCCGCCCTGCCCGCCGGGCTGGTGGCGCCGGTCCGGGTGACGATCCCGGAGGGCTCGGGCAGCGCGGAGGTCTCCGTCACCCTGCCCGCCGTGGACTACCGCTTCGCCGTGGGCCACCGGCTCCGGCTGGTCCTGACCACGACGGACATGGGCTTCGCGACCGCCGCCGAGCCCGCCTCGTACCAGGTGTCCCTGGCCTCCCCCGCGCTCGCCGTGCCGACGGTGCGCACGCTCGCCGCTCCGCCGACCGGGGTGGCGTGGTGGGTGTGGGCGATGCCGCTGGCCGCCGTGGTGGTCGCCGCCGTGCTGCTGGCGACGGGGCGCGTCCCGTCCCGCCGCCGGACCGCACCCGCCGTCCTGGAGAGCGGCGGGCCGCTGGACGGGGTCGGCGACAAGGACGTGCCGCTGGAGATCAGCGGGCTGACCAAGGCGTACCGGAACGGCGAGCCGGCCGTGGACGGGCTGTCGTTCCGCGTCGAGCGGGGCCAGGTCCTGGGCCTGCTCGGGCCGAACGGCGCGGGCAAGACGACCACGATGCGCATGATGATGGGCCTCATCCAGCCGGACGGCGGCGAGATCCGGATCTTCGGTGACCGCGTCACTCCCGGGGCGCCCGTGCTGTCCAGGCTCGGGTCGTTCGTCGAGGGGCCGGGGTTCCTGCCGCACCTGTCCGGGCGGGACAACATCGAGCTGTACTGGGCCGCCACCGGACGGCCCGCCGCCGACGCGCACTTCGACGAGGCGCTGGAGATCGCCGGCCTGGGCAAGGCCCTGGACCGGGCCGTCCGCACGTACTCGCAGGGCATGCGCCAGCGGCTCGCCATCGCCCAGGCCATGCTCGGGCTTCCGGACCTGCTGGTGCTCGACGAGCCCACCAATGGTCTCGACCCGCCCCAGATCCGGGAGATGCGCGAGGTGCTCAAGCGCTACGCGCAGGACGGCCGTACCGTGATCGTCTCCAGCCACATGCTGGCCGAGGTCGAGCAGACCTGCAGCCACGTCGTGGTCATGCACCGGGGCCGCCTGGTCTCGACCGGGCCGGTGTCGCTGCTGCTCACGTCGGCCACCGTCCCCTCCAACGGGCACGGGCCGCGCCTGGAAGACGTGTTCCTCGACCTCATCGGAGACAAGTCATGACCGTCGCCGCGCCGGGCTACGCGCCCCGTCGCACGCTGCCGCTGCGCGTGGAGATCGTCAGGCAGTTCAAGCGGCGGCGCACGCTGGTCATGTTCGGGCTGCTGCTGGCGCTGCCGTGGATCCTGGTGATCGCGTTCCAGTTCGGGCCGCAGCCGAGCGGGCAGGGGCAGTCGTCGCTGCGCATCTCCGACCTGGCGACGGCGAGCGGCCTGAACTTCGCCGCCTTCGCCCTGTCGGTGTCGGCCAGCTTCCTGCTGGTGGTGGCGGTCGCGCTGTTCTGCGGCGACACTGTCGCCAGCGAGGCCAGCTGGTCGTCGCTGCGCTACCTGCTGGCCGCGCCGGTCCCCCGCGACCGGCTGCTGCGCCAGAAGCTGATCGTGGCGCTGGGCTACTCGGCGGCGGCGGTGATCTGCCTGCCGCTGATGGCGCTGCTCGCGGGCACGCTGGCGTTCGGCTGGAACGACATCCAGGTGCCCGGCACGGGTGAGACGATCCCGGCCCTGGACGTGCTGCCGCGCTTCGGCATCGTGATCGGGTACGCGCTGGTCAGCCAGCTGGTGGTGGCCGCGCTCGCGTTCCTCGTCTCCACCATGACCGACTCCCCGCTCGGCGCGGTCGGCGGGGCGGTCGGGCTCTGGATCGTCTGCAACATCCTGCAGGCGGTGGAGGCGCTGGGCTCGCTGCGCGAGTTCCTGCCCACGTTCTGGAACAACGCCTGGCTCGACGCGCTGATGCCGGAGCTGGACTGGAGCGGCATGGCGAAGGGGGCGTCGGTGTCGGTCACGTACGCGGCCCTCCTGATCGCGCTCGCGTTCCGGCGCTTCCGGCGCAAGGACGTCGTGAGCTAGACCCAGTCGAACGACCTGGTCACGGCCTTCTTCCAGCCCGCGTACGCCTCCTCCCGCCGCTCCTCGCTCCACCGGGGCTCCCAGCGGCGGTCCTCCGCCCAGTGCGCCCGCAGCTCCGAGATGTCCTTCCAGTATCCGGAGGCGAGCCCGGCGGCGTACGCGGCCCCGAGCGCGGTGGTCTCCGACACGACCGGGCGGCTGACCGGGACGCCGAGGATGTCGGACTGGAGCTGCATGCACAGGTCGTTCATGGTGATGCCGCCGTCCACCTTGAGCACGTCGAGGACCACCCCGGAGTCCTGCTGCATCGCCTCGACGACGTCGCGGCTCTGGTAGCAGATCGCCTCCAGAGCGGCCCTGGCGAGGTGGGCGTCGGTGTTGAAGCGCGACAGGCCGACGATCACGCCGCGGGCGTCGGCGCGCCAGTACGGTGCGAACAGCCCGGAGAACGCCGGCACGAAGTACATCCCCCCGGAGTCCTCCACCTGCCGGGCCAGGGCCTCGCTCTGCTCCGCGGAGGTGATGACGTGGAGCTGGTCGCGCAGCCACTGGACGGCCGAGCCGGTCACCGCGATGGACCCCTCCAGCGCGAACACGGCCGGCTGGTCCCCGAACTTGTAGGCCGGCGTGGTGAGCAGCCCGCTGCGCGAGCGCACGCGGTCGGTGCCGGTGTTGAGCAGCAGGAAGTTGCC
Source organism: Nonomuraea sp. NPDC003201 (assembly GCF_053590415.1). Lineage (NCBI taxonomy): Bacteria > Bacillati > Actinomycetota > Actinomycetes > Streptosporangiales > Streptosporangiaceae > Nonomuraea > Nonomuraea sp. NPDC003201. The sequence continues at coordinate 29,219 of NZ_JBSFTC010000056.1, read as the reverse complement.
GGTGCCGTAGGTGTTCTTGGCCTCGCCGGGCGCGAAGCAGGCCTGGCCGACGGTGGCCGCCTGCTGGTCCCCCAGGATCGCGCTGATCGGCACCTCCCCGCCGAGCGGCCCGTACGGGAGCGTGGTCCCGTACATCGCGGGGTCGGCCGACGGCCGGATCTCGGGCAGCATCCGGCGCGGGATCCCGAAGAACGACAGCAGCTCGTCATCCCAGTCGAGCGTCTCCAGGTCCATCAGCATCGTCCGGCTGGCGTTGGTCACGTCGGTGATGTGCACGCCGCCCTTGACGCCGCCGGTGAGGTTCCACAGGGTCCAGGTGTCGGTGTTGCCGAAGACGGCCTCGCCCCGCTCGGCGTCCGCGCGGACGCCCTCCACGTTCTCCAGGATCCACTGGATCTTGCCGCCGGAGAAGTACGCCTCCGGCCGCAGGCCCGTCCTGTCGCGGATGACCTCCCCCCGCCCGTCCCGCTCCAGCGCGGCGGCGATCCGGTCGGTACGGGTGTCCTGCCACACGATCGCGTTGTAGTACGGGCGGCCGGTCCGCCGGTTCCAGACGACCGTGGTCTCGCGCTGGTTCGTGACGCCCAGGGCCGCCAGGTCCTTGGCGTGCAGCCCGGCACGCTGGATCGTCGTCTGGATCACGGCCGCCGTCACGGTCCAGATCTCTATCGGGTTGTGCTCGACCCAGCCCGCCTTCGGCAGGAGCTGCTCGTGTTCGAGCTGGTATTTGGCGACCTCGGCGCCGTCATGATCGAAGACCATGAATCGGGTGCTGGTGGTGCCCTGGTCGACGGCTCCCACGAACTCGGGCATGTCTTTCTCCTCTGCAAGATTCCCGTCAGATCTCCACCGGCTGCACGATCCCGCGCTCCTCGCTCGGCGGCAGGAACCGGGCGATGCCCGCCTGGTAGAGGCCGGCGCCGATCAGACCGCCGATCAGCGGGGCGACGATCGGCACCCAGAAGTACAGATCGCCGTACTGATCTCGCCAGGCGGTGGAGTAGCCGGTGAGGTAGCTCGCCAGGCGCGGCCCGAAGTCGCGCGCGGGGTTGATCGCGTAGCCGGCGTCGGTGCCGAAGGACATGCCGATCCCCACGATGAGCAGGCCGACGACGACGGGCCCGAGGTTCGCGCTGGGGGCCATGTTGGCGACGTCGGACACGGCGAAGATGACGAAGAGCAGGATGGCGGTGCCGATGATCTGGTCGCGGAACCCGCCCCACATGTCCACCGGGAGCACCCCGTTGCCGGGCAGGGTCGAGAAGACGCCCTGGGTCTTGATCGTGTGCCCGGGGTCCACCATGGCCAGCACCTCGGTGTAGTTCCAGCGCACGATGAGCGCCGCGATGAAGGCCCCGGCCGTCTGCGCCAGCGCGTACGGCAGGACCTTGCCCCAGGCGAAGCTGCGGAAGACCGCGAACGCCAGCGTGACCGCCGGGTTGAGGTGCGCGCCCGTGGTCCGGCCCGCGACGTAGACGCCCAGCGTGACGCCGATGCCCCACGCCCAGGCGATGCTGTCGTGGTCGCCGAGCTTGCCCGCGACCACCTGGGCGACCACGCCGACGCCGAACAGAATGAGCACCATCGTGCCGGCGAACTCGGCGATCAGCTCACCGGTCAGCCCTATCCGGTCGCGACGTCCGGCCACCGCTCCTCCTTGCGCATGAGATCGTCGTGTGCCATTCCCGATTTCGGGACATGCATACGGTGCGCACGCTATTCGTCACGCAAAGTGACTTCGGAGGGCCACCGGCGGAGTTCATCGCCGCGCGGTGACATTCGCAGCTGTTCGTCTGTCCGATGGACGCGGGCTGATCGCCGGTGCCGCCCCTCGGCCACGGCGTCTACTCCGGTCGGCCGGCAGGCGAGGACGGGCGGTGGACAGGGTGGGCGAGTTCTGGCGGTCCGAGCACGCCGTCCGGCTGGCGCCGGCCGAACGCGCCCGCGCCGCGTCCGGCACGTCAACCGCCGAAGTGCGCGACGGCCGGTTCCGGTTGTCGGTCGAGGTGTCCGACGCGGGCCGCGCCTAATGATCAGGGACGCTTCGGCTGAAGGTCACCAGGGCGGTTCCCGGGCCGTTGTAGCCGGGGACGGGCTCGCTGACCTCGAACCCCATGCGCCGGTGGAACGCCATGGACGTCTGGTTGACGGGCGAGGTGATGGCCTTCACGACGCGGCGGTCGTGGCGGCGGGCCAGGTCGAAGAAGCGTTCGTACATGGCGCGGGCCACGCCGCCCGTCCTGGCCTCCGGGGAGACGCCGACGAAGTGGATGTACGCCTCGTCGGGCTCGGACGGGGAGATGAAGCCGATCAGGAACCCCGCCATGCCCGCCGGACCCTCCGCGATCAGGCTCGTGCGGTGGAAGTGGTCGAGGAAGAGCCTGGGCAGGGAGGGCAGCACCGGCCGGCCCCACCACTCGTCGACGAGGGCGGCTATGGGGTCGTAGTCGGCGGGGGTGGCGGGGCGCAGCTCGTACGCGGGGGACGCCATGGGCTCTGTCACCTGACCCGCGCGGCGATGGTCCGCGCGCACTCCAGGGATTCGGTACGCGTGGTGTCCACCTCCAGGTCGTAGGTCACACCCTGGTGGACCACCTCCGCCTGCAGCTCCGCCATCCCCCGGACCCGGTCTCCCCGGGCGATCTCCCGGCCCGCGGCGACCGCGCTCTCGCACTTGACGCCGACCCACAGCACGTCCAGCCCGGCCAGAACCTTCTGCCACCGCTCCTGGGAGGCGGCTCCACCGAGGAAGACGTCATCGATGATGACCCGGGCGCCCGCACGGACCATCGCGGCGACCCCTTCGGCCCACGCCGCGTCCAGCATCCGGAACTGCGGCCCGACACTGACCCCGCCGTCCGGAGCGAACTCGATGCCCGCGTCCGATCCCTGCATGGACGCCGGCATCGCCTCCAGCAGCGAGTCGACCCCGAGGGCGAGCCACGGATCCGGCAGGACCGCCTGCAGACACCGGACGATCCCGGACTTGCCCGAACTGGAGCCGCCGTTCAACACGATCACCTGAGTAGTCACCGGCCCACGATAGGGGCGCTCCCCACCAGGCCCAAAGGCATTTTCGGGCGGAGGGCCGTCCAGACCCGGGCCCTGATGCCTACCTGCTCGTGCGGTCGCGGAGCTGGGCCAGGGAATCGACGTACTTGAGCATCAGCCGGGCGAACTCGAGCCGGTCGGCCTCGTTCCACTCGGCGGTGATGTACTCGAACGCCTCGCGCTGGTGGCGGCGGAAGCGCTCCATGAGCTCCACCCCCGCCGGACTCAGCTCCAGCACGGTGCGCCGGCCGTCCTGCTGGGAAGCGGTGCGGATCAGGTAGCCCGCCTTGATGTTGTCGCTCACCATGCGGCTGGCGACCGAGGGGTCCACCGCCAGCAGCTCCGCTATCGCGCCGACGGTCACCTCCTTGTCCTGACCGGTGGTGTGCTCCAGGACCAGGTTCAGCACGAGCGTCCTGCTCAGGTCCTTGGCCGAGATGGCGTTCTCGACCTCCAGCAGCGAGGTGCGGCGCAACTTGGAGAAGGCCGGTCCCACGGCGTTGAGCAGGTCCTCGGCTGTCGCTGTCTCATCCATGCCCTCATCGTATCTCTGTGCAACCAGCAAGACATGTGTTGACACGAATTTATGTGCATGCCAGCATGCATGTGTCTTCACGCACCAACAATCTCAGGAGTCACCATGACCATCCTCATCACCGGCGCCCGCGGCAAGGTCGGCCAGGCCGTCATCCACCGCCTGGTCGCCGCGGGCCTGCCCGCCCGCGCCGCCAGCGCCGACCCCACCGGCCTGACCGCCCCGACCGGCGTCGAGATCGCCGAGCTCAAGCTCGACCAGCCCGGCGCCTTCCCCGCCGCGCTGGACGGCGTCCGCCAGGTCTTCCTCTACCCGGAGCCCGCCGGCATCGACGCCTTCGTCAAGACCGCCCAGGCCGCCGGCGTCGAGCACGTCGTACTGCTGTCGTCCTCCTCCGTCACGGCCCCCGGCGCCGAGACCGACCCGCTGGCCTCCCACAGCCTCCAGGTCGAACGCGCCCTGACCGCCTCCGGCCTGACCTGCACCTTCCTGCGCCCGGACGCCTTCGCCAGCAACGCCCTCGGCTGGTCCTACCTCATCGGCCAGCACCAGCCGATCCAGCTCGCCTACCCCGACGCGCACATAGCGCCCATCCACTCCGACGACCTCGCCGACCTCGCCGTGGCCGCCCTGACCGGCGACGCGCTCACCGGCCGTCAGGTCACCCTCACCGGGCCGCAGTCGCTCACCTTCCGCGAGCAACTGGTCATCCTGTCCGGCGCGATCGGCCGCGACATCCCCCTTCTGGAGATCACCCGCGCCGAGGCCGAGCAGCAGATGACCCGGTGGATGTCCGCCCCCTACGCCGGCTCGCTGCTGGACCTGTGGGCCGCCGCCACCGACGGTCCCGCCCCGATCGCCGAGACCACCCAGACGCTCCTCGGCACTCCCGCCCGCACCTTCGCCCAGTGGGCCGCGGAGAACGTCGCCGCCTTCGACGCCCGATGAGCGCCATCTGTCCACGCCCCGCCCTGCTCGGGCCGGGGCTCATCCCCCTTCACCCTCATAGGAAGTCCTCATGCGCACCCCTGTGGCCCCCGCGCCCGCATTCACCTCCGCGCGCCGGCGCTGGGCCGTCCTCGCCGTCGTGCTGTTCGCCGCCATCCTCGACCTGCTGGATTCGACCATCACCAACATCGCCGCCCCCGCCATCGCCGCCGACCTGAACGGCGGACAGGCGCTCATCCAGTGGCTCGGCGCCGCCTACGCCCTGGCCATGGGCGTGCTGCTGGTGGTCGGCGGACGGCTCGGCGACAAGTACGGCCGGCGCCGCCTGTTCCTGATCGGCATCACCGGCTTCACCCTGGCCTCCATCGCCTGCGGCCTGGCCTTCGACCCGACCTCCATGGTGGCGTTCCGGCTGCTCCAAGGAGCGTTCGGCGCCCTGCTCATCCCGCAGGGCTTCGGCATCCTCGGCGCCGTCTTCCCCCGCGACCAGATCGGCACGGCCTTCAGCGTCTTCGCCCCCGCCCTGGGCCTGTCCGCCATCGGCGGCCCCATCCTCGCCGGCTTCCTCATCGACGCCGACCTGCTCGGCCTCGGCTGGCGTGCCATGTTCCTCATCAACATCGCCCTCGGCGGCCTGGCGATCGGCTGTGCCGTACGGCTGCTGCCCCCGGATCCCGGCGACCGTGCCGTCACCGTCGACGGACCCGGCTCGGCCCTGCTCGCCGTCACCATGCTCACCCTGCTCTACGGCCTGATCGACGGCTCCAGTCACGGCTGGGGCCTGCCACCGGTCATCTGCCTGGCCGCCGGGCTGGTGTCCTTCGCCCTGTTCTGCCGCCGCCAGCTCACCGCGCCTCAGCCGCTCATCAAACCCTCGCTGCTGACCAACCGCGGCTTCACCTCCGGGCTGATCCTCGGCCTGGCCTTCAACGCCGCCGTCGCCGGCCTGCTGCTGGTGCTCTCCCTTCACCTGCAGAACGACCTCGGCCGCACCCCCACCGGAGCCTCCCTCGGTCTGGCGCCCGTCGCCGCCGGCATCGTGGTCGCCTCGATCACCACGTACCGGCTCATCGCCCGGCTGGGCCGCAGGCTCATCCTCATCGGCCTGCTGCTCACCCTGACCGGCGTCCTGACGCTCCTCACCGGCATCGCGCTCATCCTGCCGGTGTTCGTGATCGGCCTGGGTCTGGGCACCTGCTTCGGCACCGTCTACCAGATCACCCTCGGCGACGTCGACCCGGCCGAGTCCGGCAGCGCCAGCGGCTCGCTGTCGGCCACCCAGCAACTGGCCAACAGCCTCGGCGCCGCCGCCCTCACCACCGTCTACTTCCACGCCGGCCCGACGGTCAGCCTCGGCGTGGTGGCGGCCCTTCTGCTGGCCTCCTGCGTCCTGGTACGGCTGCTGCCACACCACGCCCAACCCCACCACTGACCCGGCACGGGGCACACCGCCCTACCCACAGGACGGCGGCGCCCGCGGCGGCCAATCGTCCCCGCGGCCGTCCTGGAGCGGGCCGCCTGAGCGCCGCACGGCCGCCTCGCCGATCCGGTCGAACCGGAAGACACCCGCCGAGGACGTGAGCGACGGGACGGACGATCACCCGTTCCCGCCCATGGTGCAGAGCTGGGCGCGCAGGGTCTCGCCGACCCACCGTTCCCAGCGCTCGCGCGTCCAGCCGCGCTCGCGCACGAACAGCAGGTACAGCTCGGGGCTGAGCAGGCCGTACAGCAGGTCGGCGGCCTCCTCCACCGACACCTCGGCCCGCGCCCCGGGTTTGCCGACAAGTGCCCTGGCCGCGCCCTGCTGGACGACATGCCGGGGATCGACGTCATGCGACCACAGCGAGGCAACCTCGGGGTCGCTCGCGACCGCCGCCTCCAGGACCCGGCCGATCGGCGCGACGCGTTCCAGGACCGAGGTCGTGCCGGCGACGTAGGCGCGCAGCATGTCCTGGGCGGTGCCGGCGGCCAGCGCCGCCACGTACCACGGCCGGTCCATCGTGGCCACCGGCTCGTCATCGCCCGCGATCGTGACGTCGACCAGCTCCTTGAGCAGGGCGCGCTTGTTGCCGAAGACGAAGTAGATCGTCTGCACCGCGACCCCGGCCTTCTCGGCGACGTCCTGCAGGTTTGTCGCGCCGTATCCGTCCTGCACGAACAGCTCCAACGCCGCCGCGAGGATGCGCCGGCGCGTCTCCTTCGCCTTCTCAGCCCGCTTGTTCGTCCGCTTGACATCGCTCATGGCTAGAGTCTATCTCTAGATTCAGTAACTAGAAGTCAACTCTAGAGAGCAGGTACAGCCATGACGATCATCAGCGTCACCCGCTTCCAGGCCGATCCCGCGGACGCCGAGCAGGTCCAGGCCCGGCACGCCGCCCTGGTCACCGCCATCAGAGCCACTCAGCCCGGCCTCACCGAAGCGCGCCTCGGCCGGCTGAACGACGAGACGTGGGTCGGCGTCTGGCGCTGGGATTCGGCCGCCAGCCTCCAGGCCGCCCGCCAGGCCGCGCCCGGCACCCCCGCTGCCGTCGCGGCGTTCGCGGTCGCCCGCGACGTCATGGCGGAGGACATCGAGGTTCTGGCCGAGCTCTGACCGCCGGCCCCACCCCTCCGGCCCCGCAGCCCGGGGCCGGGGTTCCTCGAACCAAGGAGATGACATGATCGAAATCGACGCGTTGACCAAGGTCTACGGCTCGGCGCAGGTCAGAGCGGTCGACGAGGTGTCCCTGCACATCCCCGCCGGGTCGGTCTTCGGCTTCCTGGGCCCCAACGGCGCCGGCAAGACCACCACCATCAAGATGCTGGCCGGCCTGCTGACCCCCACCTCCGGCCGGGTCCGGCTGGGCGGCTTCGACGTGGCCCGGCAGCGTTCGGCCGCGATGGCACAGTTCGGCGCCGTGCTGGAAGGCTCGCGCAACGTCTACTGGAGCCTGTCGGCCTGGCAGAACCTCATGTACTTCGGCCGGCTCAAAGGCCTGCGCAAGGCCCAGGTCGCCGAGCGCGCCCGTGACCTGCTGACCGAGCTGGAGCTGTGGGAGCGCCGCGACGACAAGGTCGGCGGCTTCTCGCGCGGCATGCAGCAGAAGGTCGCGATCGCCGTCGCTCTCATCGCCGGCCCGCCGATCGTGCTGCTCGACGAGCCGACCGTCGGCCTCGACGTCGAGGCCACCCGCACCGTCAAGAACTGGATCACCGAGCAGGCCCGCGAGCTCGGCACCACCATCCTGATCACCACGCACCAGCTCGACGTGGCCCAGGAACTGTGCGACCGGGTGGCCGTCATGCGCAACGGCCGGCTCATCGCCGACCTGCCCACGTACCAGCTGCTGGCGAGCTTCCGCGAACGGGACAGATACGAGATCCGCGTCGAAGGCGCGGCGCCACCCGGGTTCGACGCCGTCACCCGAGACGGCGTCACCACGATCAGCGTGCGGGTGAGCCACCCGCACGAGGTGTACGACGTGGTCGAGCGCCTGCGCGGCCAGGGTGCCGTCCTGGAGTCGCTGACCCAGGTCCAGCCCGACCTGGAGGATGTGTTCCTCGCGCTGGTGAACGAGGCGTCCCATGCTGCTTGACGTCCTGCGCGCGGAGATCGGCAAGGGCCTGCGCGTACAGCTGGCCCACCCGATCGGCCACGTCATCACCCTGCTGATCAGCACCACCATGTACCTCGGCCTGCAGTTCGTGCTCGGCCAGGGCGAGCTGCGCCAGGAGCTCCTGCCACAGACCCTGGTCGCGATCGGCGCCTACTGGTTCCTGCAGTACGCCGCTTTGGTGATGGTGGCCGACCTCATCGAGGAGAAACGCGCCGGCACCTTCGCCCAGGCGCAGATGACCCCGGCGCCGCCCTGGCTGCCGATGCTCGGCCGGCTGCTCACCGCCTCGGTGTTCGGCCTGGCCGTGGCCGCGGTCGCCGCGCTCGTCCCCATGCTGGTGACCGGGATCGCGATCCCGATGCGCTGGGCGGCGCTGGTGCCGGCCCTGCTGCTCGGAGCGAACGTGCTGGCCTTCACGTTCCTGCTGGCGGCCCTCGCACTGGTCTCCCCGATGATCGGGGCGCTGCAGTCGCTGTTCACCGCACTGGTGCTGCTGCTCAACGGGTCGTTCCTGCCGCTGGCCTTCTATCCGGACTGGCTGGCGGTCCTGGCCAGGGTCCTGCCCACCACGCTGGGCATCGAGGCTCTCGTCCGGACGCTGTTCCAGGAGCGGACCCTGGCCGACGTGTGGAACGGAGGCACCCTGCCCTGGCTGCTCGCCCATACGGTCGCGCTCACCGCCGCCGGCGGGCTGCTGTTCGTCCGCAACCACCGCCGTGCCCTCCAGGAGACGGCATGATCTTCGCTCGCGGATTCGCCGCGGAAGTACGCAAGGGCCTGCTGAACCTCGTCGCCGGATGGCGCGAAGTCCTCATCCAGATGGCCACTTTCCCGCTGTTCTACCTGCTCATCGTGCTGTTCATGGGACGTGGGCAGCTGCGCGCGGACCTCCTGCCACCGGTCCTGCTCGGCATGGTGGCGCTGACCTTCATCCACGAGCAGGTCAACCGCCTGTTCTGGAGCTACCTGGGCGACATCCAGTCCGGCGTGCTGGAACAGACCTACCTGACCCCGCTGCCCTCGGCCGCGCTCATCCTCGGCCGCCAGGTCGCCGCCGTGATCTCCGCCCTGCCCACCGCACTGGCCGTCCTGGCCACCGGCGCGGTCACCATCACCCTCCAGGGCGGGCGACTGCCCTTCGACGCACAGGTGATCGTGCCGCTGGCCGCCATCGCGCTGGGCACCTGCGGCCTGGCCCTCATCCTGTGCGGGCTGACCCTGGTGTTCAAACGTATCGAGATCATCACCCAGCTGTCCGTGGCCGTCTACGCCATCGCCGGCGGCACCCTCGTCCCCCTGGCCGCCATGCCCGACCCGGTCGCCTTCCTCAGCCGGCTCGCGGTTCCCATCGCGCCCGGCATCGAGGCGATGCGGGACATCCTGCTCGGCGGTCATTCCCTGACCACCCTCCCGACCGGCTGGGGTCTTGGATGGCTGCTGGCCCAGCCGCTGCTCATCACCGTCGCCGGGGTGGTCCTGTTCAACCGGCTCGAGCACCTCGCCCGACGCCGCGGCACCCTCGGCCGCTACTAGGCCGAGAACCTGCGAAAGGAGCAACTGACGTGAACGTGTTCTTGTGGGTACTGCAGGCCGTCCTGGCCGCCGTCTTCGGCCTGGCGGGGGTCATGCATTGCACCCTGCCCAAGGAGAGGCTGCGCCCCATGCTGCCCTGGGTGGAGGACTTCACTCCCACCCAGCTCCGCCTGATCGGCGTGGCCGAACTTCTCGGCGCCCTCGGCCTGATCCTGCCCGCCGCCACCGGCATCGCCCCGATCCTCACCCCGCTGGCTGCCGCCGGCCTGGCCATCACCATGCTCGGCGCCGCCGCCACCCACGTTCGCCGCAAAGAACCTGCGGCCGTCGCCGTCAACGTCGTCCTGCTCGCGCTGACCGCCTTGATCGCCTGGGGCCGCTTCTGACCGTCCATCCCACTCGAGATCGTGAACGTCTTTCGCCGGGGCTTCGGCGCTGTTCGCCCACGATGCTCAAGATCAACCGGCTTCGTAGCGTCGCTCCGCTGTCCAGGTCCGCAGTGCGATGGTGGTGAGCGCGTCAGGTCTCTTCGAGGACGTGCACCTGGGGGAGATCGCGGTGGCGGTGGTGGGCTTGGGCTATCGCGGCGAGGTTGTCGCGTCCCAGAGCGCGGTAGGCCATGGTGAGCAGCTCGTTCGCATGGTGTTCGAGTTCGGGGTCTCCTGCGCTGATCCAGTGCAGGTCACGGCCGAGGGTGAGAGCGTCGGCGGGGTGTCCGGCGGCGCAGCGGCGCCGTGCCTCGGTGAGGCGGGCTTCCCGGACGGCCGGGTCGTCGGTCAGCTCCTTGTGCAGGGCTGTGCAGAAGTCGTAGTCGTCCCATGGCCTCTGTCGGCCGCGCTTGATCGCGGTGTCACCGTCGACGAGCGCGCCGCCGCCGTCCAGGGTTTCGATTCGATCCGGATCTCCGTGCTCGAGCAGTTCTGGGGAGTGTCCGTAGGCGTTGTGGTAGTCCTCGCCCTGTTCGTCGCGGTCGCCGGTCTCGAAGGTCATCAGGATCTCGCGCAGGAGCCGCAACCGGTGCCGTCGTGCGACCACCTCGGGGTCCATGGGATCGGCCGGCTCATCATCCTGATCTCCGAGGTGGCGCCATCCCCATTCGAGCGTGTACCGGACGGCCTCGAGAGGGGTACGCGACGGGAGGCCCACGCCGCCACCGTCGTTGTTGTAGTAGGAGGCGACTCCGGTGCAGGTGCGGCCGTCGTCGTACCAGAGCCCGAAATGCAGCCCGTCGGTGCCGCCGTGCATGAACGTGAGGAACTCGGGCGGGTCGCGGTAGTAGCGGCCGTGTACTCGCACATCGATGCCGGCCCGGGAACCGCGTTCGGGATCGTCGAACAGGTCCATGATCCCGAACGGGCACAGTTCCAGGTCGTCGAGGGCCTGCTTTCCGGCCGGGCCCAAGGACAGCAGGAAGGCCCGAAACCGGAAGATCGAGTCGGGCAGCTGGAATCCCCAGTCGCGGGCAAGGCGTTCCTCGATCGCGGCGCGTTCGCGCTCGACCTGGGCCTCAGCGGCCGACCTCACCTGCTCGTGCGGTCGGTTCGCCGCCTTCCACACCGCGTGGTCCCGCAGCTCGGCGGCGGAACGCGATGCGGCCCGCCGACGGTCGGCCCGTTCCCACAGCGTCAGCGGCGGATCGGGCTCCCCGAATATCGCCGCCCGCAACCGTTCTTCGGTATTGGAGCGGTCGATGCCCGGATACCGCGACCGGCGCTCTTCCCGGGCGGCCGCAGCCGGCAGCCAGCGGCCGGGGTCGGCAGCCACTCGCCTTCTCGCCTCACCGGCCGGTAGCGGAGCGATCTCCTGATCGAACGCCTGCAACGCCACCGCCTTGCGCCGTTGCACATCGGCGTCAAGCTCGGTGCACAACGCGTTGTAAGCGTCCCACTCCTGGGCCAGGTCCTCCTCGGGAAGGTCGGCACGCTCGAGAAAGAACTCGAACCTTCTCCCATACCTGAGGTCGTCGTACTGCGCCGCTATCTGCTCCCGCAGCCCGGCAAGGACCTGCCCGTCGTCCTCCACCTCGCCGTACCACAGCGCGGGTATGTCCTCGGGATGCTCCACCTGGTCCCGATGGAGTTCGACCGCTGTTTCCCGACCGAAGATCGTCACACGCGCGGTCAACCTTTGACCGTCCACAGAGACGAGCTCCGCATCGAGGCCGGCGAACGGGCCATCGACAATCCTCACGAACGGACGCTCCATGGTGGGACCCCAATCGGCACGGATGATCTCTGGGGCAGCATGATAGAGATCGCCACTGACATGCGGACCCAACAAGGGCTTGCGCTCCCACCGCGCCTGCCAGAGGTTGATGAGCGCTTGTGGCGTCAGGTGGCCGGATGGCCGCTGATCGCTACCCCGCGGGCCTGACCGGCGCGCAGGAGGAGCTGATCGAGCCGTTACTGGCGAACACCGCGCCATGCGCGATCGGCCGACGCGGCCCGGAAGCACCCGGTCCGGGGCGGGCATCGATGTCCCATCGCTTCGCCGGTCGGCGGGTGGGCTCGATGACGCCGCAACGGGCCGGGCGGCTCACGAAGCTCATCGGGCGGGCTGCCCTGCTGTGTCGCCGCGCTGTGCGAGTCACGGCTGGTCGTCGAGTGCGACGTAGTGCAGTTCGGGTTCGGTACGCGTCTCGTACTCGCCCCCGAACACGGCGATGCCGCTGCGGAAGCAGACGACGATGTGCCCGGCCTCGTCCACGGCGACGGCTGTCACGGCGTCGGGGAGGTGAAGGCGGCGACCGATCCGCCGGTGAGTGGTGAGGTCCCACACCTCCACCACAGGGCCCCTGGCGGTGACGGCAACGGGATGACCGCACACCGACGCCGCCGCGAGTGCCTGCACGTTGACGGCAGGCAGATCGCCGAGGTGCCGGCCGGTGGCCACCTCCCACAACCTCACCGGCAGGTCCTCTTCCCGGTACCAGTTCACATCGCTCGCGGTGAGGGCGACCGGCTGACCGCCGACCACGGTGGTGACGAGCCGCTGCACGGGCGGGCCGTGGCGTCGAAGGGAAGAAGTGCTGATCTCCCGGTTGGCGGCCAGCTCCCGTACCCGGAGGCCGCCGTGGAAGGACCCGGCCACGGAGACGGGTGTGCCGTCGACCACCGCGGTGTCGACGGCGCGGACCCAGCGGCGGTGGCTGACGCCGGGCGCGCCGATCTGCTCGCCGGTGGCGACGTTCCACACCCGCACGGTCCTGTCGGTGCCGGCGGTCACGGCCAGGGGCTGCCCGGTGGCCGAAGTGGTGGCGACCGCGACCGAGCCGACGGCGGCGGTGTGGCCGCTCAGCGGAGCGCCGAGTTGCTTGCCCGCGGCCAGGTCCCAGATCCGGACGGTGCAGTCGTCGCCGCCGGTGACGGCAACGGCGCGGTCGTCGACGACGGCCGTGGCCAGCGCCCGCACCGGTCCGTCGTGCCCCATGAGCGGTTGCCCGAACGGCTTGCCCAAGGTCAGGTCCCACAGGCGGACGCTGTGGTCGTCGCCGCCGGTGACCACCACGGGCTGTCCGTCGACCACGGCGGTGGTCACCGCCCGCACCTGCCGGCGGTAGCCGACGGGGGACTCCGCGGCCTCCAGCCCGAACCGCAGGTCCCAGAGCCGCACCGTGCCGTCGCTGCTGCCCGTGACGGCGACCGGCCGACCGTCGAGCACGGCCAGGTCGGCCGACCACACGAAGTCGTTGTGCCCGGTGAAGACGTGTAGCTGCTGCCCGGTGGTGAGGTCCCAGAGCCGCACGGTGCGGTCGGTGCCGGCGGTGAGCGCCACCGACCGGCCGTCGAGCGTGGTGAAGGCGACATCGTCGACTCCCCGCTCGTGACCCACCCAGGGTTCTCCGATCATCTGGTGGGTGGACAGGTCCCACACCCGCACCGTGCCGTCGTAGTGGCCTCCGGTGACGGCCACCGGCCGGCCGTGGAGCGTGGTGGTGGTCAGGGTGGACACGGTGTCCTTGTGAGTGGTGAACGGTTCACCGAGCTGTTCACCGGTTACCAGATCCGATACCCGAACCTCCCCGAGGGAGCCGCTCGACACCACCACCGTCCTGCCGTCGAGCTCGGCCGTGGCCACATGCGTCGCCATGTACGGGTGACCGGTGAACGGTTCGCCGAGTTGTTCGCCGGTGGCCAGGTCCCACACCCGCACCGCCCCGTCGAAGCCGCCGGTGACCGCCACCGGCCGACCGTGGAGCGTGGTCGTCGTGACCCCCCGCACGATCGCCGCGTGCGCCGTGAACGGCCTGCCGATCTGCCGGCCCGTGGTGAGATCCCACACCCGTGCCGACTTGTCGTTGCCGGCGGAGACGGCGACCGGCCGACCGTCGAGGACTGCGGTGGCAAGTCCGTACACCGCGGCCGTATGCCCGGTGAGTGGGCTGCCGATCTGCTGCTGGGTGGCGAGGTCCCACAGCCGGAGCGAGCCGTCCCCGGAGGCGGAGACGACGACGGGCCGACCGTCGAGGACTGCGGTGGCGACCGCGAACACCGAGCTTCCATCAGCGGCAGGCGGTCGCTGCCCGAGGGGCGGCATGGACGCCAACTCCCCGGTCGACCGCCAAGCCCATCGCAGGCCCCACTCCTTCGCGTCGCCAAACGGCGCTGACCCCACGGACGTCTCACGCTCTGACATGGCAGGCACAGTACAGCCGGGGTACGACACCGACAGGAAGCGAGCCACCGCCGGTTGCTTGAGTCCTGCTCGCTCAGCGAGTTCGGCCTGGGTGAGCCCAAGTTCCTCGCGGCGGCGCCGTACGGTCTCACCGAGTTCGAATCGAATACGGGCGGCCTCGTAGGCGGCTCCGGCGCCAGGGCGGCTCATGATCTCAGCGCGCTTGTCGGACCAGGCCTTGCGCTCAGCCATGCCGCTCACCCCTCATCTGCGGTGTGGGCCTCGGCGACGCATCGCTTCAAGGCCCGCACGGCCCGTTCGATCTCGGCTGAACACTGTCAGCAGGATAATGCGCCTGCCTGGGCGATCCAGTAGGAAGACGGCCGTCTCCTGGTCGTCCTGGCCGAGTGCGTCGAACCACTCGTCCGCCTCAGGTTCTACTTCCGCTTCTCCAGGCTTGGGTATGCAACCGGCCGTCAATTGCGCCATGCGCGATCGGGCAACGCGACCCGGAAGGCACCCGGTCCTGGACGGGCATCAGATGGCCCACCGCTTCGCCGGTCAGTGGGTGGGCTCGATGGCGCCGCCAGGCGCGCCTCTGGAGGGACGGTCCGAGGGGAGCGAGGGCCCTTGTTTCGGGGCGGGCTCCAGCAGGCCAACCCGGCAACCAGGCGACGGGTGGGCGCTGGCGAGCGCAGCGAGCGGGGGTTGAGGGGATCGAAAGGGGGCGGAGCCCTCTTGGGAGGCGCAGCCTGGAACTCCGAGCGCGAAGCGCCCCCTTGTGGAAGGCCTTGCTTCTAGGCCCAGTGTGGAGGCTTGTTGTCCAGGTAGAAGGCGTCCGGGTCGGTCTCGGGCCAGTCGCCCCAGCCCTCGTCCGTGTCGTCCGCTGTCTGCTCCGGTAGAAAATCGTTCACGCCGGACATGCTACTCGGGCATACAAAGCGCCCGACGTGTCCGCAGGTCCAGGGACAGGCGGGGGCGGCGGCGGTACGATGCGAGAGCAGGTGTCGCCTATCCCCCCGTGAGGCTGCTCATGGCAACCCCGACAGGCTGGCAGCGAGACGGCAATCTACCGGCGGAGCTCACCAGCTTCATCGGCAGGACGCGGCTCCTCGCCAACCTCAAACGGCACCTCGGCGAGTCGCGCCTGGTGACCGTGACGGGCATCGGGGGCGTGGGCAAGTCCCGTACGGTGCTGAGGCTCGCGCATCTCGTCCGGTCGCAGTATCCGGACGGCGTGTGGTTCGCGGATCTCGGGCGGTTGCAGGACGCGGGCATGGTCAAGCACACCATCGCCTCCGCGCTGGGCATCGCCGACCAGTCCTCGCGGGCCGAGTCCGAGTCGCTGTCGGAGTGGGTGGGCGAGCGCGACATGCTGCTCATCATCGACACCTGCGAACACCTGGTGCACGGGTGCGCCGATCTGGTGCACGAGTTGCTGGAGGCGGCGCCCAATCTGAAGGTGCTGGCCACCAGCCGCCAGTCGCTGAACCTGCCGTACGAGCACGTGGTTCCCGTGCCGCCGCTGCAGGTGCCGTTCGAGGATCCGGGCGAGAGCCTGTTCACGAACGAGTCCGTGCAGCTCTTCGCCGAACGCGCCGGGGCGAGCGTGCCCGACTTCGTGCTCGACGAGGACAACATCGGCGCCGTGGCCGAGCTGTGCCGCAGGCTCGACGGGATCCCGCTCGCGATCGAGCTGGCGGCCGTACGGCTGCGGGCGCTGTCGGTGGAGCAGATCCTCGGGCTGCTGGCCGACCGGTTCAGCCTGCTGGCGGGCGCGAGCCGGACGGCGCTGCCGCGGCACCAGACGCTGCGGGCGGCCATCGGGTGGAGCCACGAGCTGTGCGAGCCCGCGGAGCGGCTGCTGTGGGCGCGGCTGTCGGTGTTCGCGAAGGACTTCGAGCTGGACGCGGCCAGGTTCGTCTGCTCCGACGGGCGGCTGCCGTCCGAGGACATCACCGATCTGGTCACGGGGCTGGTCGAGAAGTCCATCCTGCTGATCAGGAGCAACCACGCCGGGGTCCGCTACAAGCTCATCGACACCCTCGCGGAGTACGGCGAGGAGTGGCTCGACAAGCTCGGCCAGAAGGAGCAGATGCAGCAGCGGCACCTGGAGTACTACCTGAGCCTGGCCCAGCGCAGCGAGGACGCCTGGTCCGGGCCGCGGCAGATCTACTGGTTCGTCCGCATGCGGCAGGAGCACGACAACGTACGGGTGGCGCTCGACCACGCGCTCAAGTCGCCGGGCAAGTCGGTGCTGGCGCTGACGCTGCTGTCGTCGTTGTGGTTCATGTGGATCTGCTGTGGATTCGTCCGTGAGGGGCGGCTCTACCTGGAGAAGGCGCTCCAGGCCAACCCCACCGCGAGCAAGGAGCGCTGCAAGGCGCTGTGGGTGCTCTCGTACGTGCGCAGCGCCCAGGGTGACAGCGCGGGCGCGCTGAAGGCGGCCGAGCAGTGCAGCACCGAGGCCGTCAGGGTCGGCGACTCCAGGTCCGTGATCCTGGCCTCCAAGATGCAGGGCACGGCCGCGCTGCTCCAGGGCGACCTGCAGAAGGCCAGCGCGCTGCTGGGCGTGGCGATCGAGTTCAACACCGACAACAAGGAGCTCAACCCCGGCCTGCTGCCCGCCATCGTCGAGCTGTCGCTGGTGCTGTCGTCGCAGGGTGAGTTCTACGAGGCGGAGTCGCTGCTGCTGGACTGCCTGCAGGTGTGCAGGGAGCGCGGCGAGCTCTGGGTCAGCTCGTACGCGCAGTGGGCGCTGGCCTTCACCAGGCTCGCGACCGGCAGGGCGGTGGAGGCGCTGCAGAGCGCCAGGGAGGGGCTGCGGATCAAGCGGCACTTCCACGACACGCTCGGCACCCTGCTGGCGCTGGAGACCTGCGCGCGCATCTTCGTCCTGCACGACGAGCTGGCGCTGGCCGCCAAGCTGCTCGGCGCGTTGCAGCAGAACTGGAAGTCGGCCGGTCTGCCGCAGATGGGCGCGCCGTTCCTGACCGACGACCACAACGTGTGCGTACGCGAGTGTGTGCGGCGGATGGGCGAGCAGGCCTACAAGAACACGTTCGAGGAGGGCGCCAGGCTCGACCTGGACGAGGCGTCCGAACTCGCGCTCGGTGGCGAGCCGGACGCCTCTGAGTAGCGCCGGCCTCAGACCGCCTGGGGCCAGCGGGTGCCGTCGGGCCAGGCGTGCACGTAACGTGCGCTGCCGAGGGAGAACTCGATGTGCCCCCGCACCCAGTGTTCGAGCCCCCGTACGTACTTGCGGACCGGCAGTGACGCCCAGTGCTCCAGCATCGCGCGCCGCTCGACGAACGCGGCGATCGCGTTGTTGTGCATCTCCGCGACCTCGCGCAACGCGTCCTGGAGGGAGAGGGACTTGTGCGTGGCCAGCACGGTGACGAGGTTGTGCCGGGCCTTGTCGTTCCCCCGTTCCTTGGCGTACGAGAGCAGGTCGTTGTCCCAGCCGATGAGGTCGCACGCCAGGTCGGAGAGCGCGCGGACGTCGGGATGATGCCATTCCTCCGCCTCGAGCCGGTAACCGCCACCGGCGTCGATGAGCGCTAGGCAGGTGTACGTGGCCCCCGTGATGCGGCGCATCAGCACGTAGTCGTCAGGGGTGGGGATCAGGTCGACCTCGCGGTTGGCCGCCTCCCAGATCTGGGCGAACAGGTACTCCTTCACCGTGATCCGCCACCGGTCCACCTGGGCGGGGGTGGCGGCTTCGGAGATCCGGTGCAGGAGCTCGTTGAGGGCGAGGCCGAACGGGTCGTCGAAGTCCGGCTTCCTGCGTCCGTCGAGGATCTCGAGGAGCGGCGGCAGGGCGCGGGCCAGAGCAGAGGCCCGGTGTCCCATCAGCTCGCCCTCGCAGAACGCGTCGTCGAACGCGAAGAGCCAGTTGTACCAGTCGTTGATCAACCGGAGGCTGTCACGCGGCACGGTCGGGTTGGTCCGGGCCGCGAGCAGTCCGATTTTGGAGCGCCGGAAGTGCTCGATCGCCTCGGCGCCGGTGAGCATGTTCGTGGCGGCCAGCCATGCGTGACTCTCCGCGTCGACCTCCGCGGCGTGCACGTGGATCTCGCTCGGGAACGGACATGGCAACGGAGGGATGTGGAGTGGTCGCCTACCAAATGTTTGCGCAGAAGTAGCCACGTCATCCAGCATGACGAGGCGGTGAACGAAAGGCCACAGTCGGCAACTTCGAGGCCTTTAGTGCTTATTTCATACTATGAATCGCTTTGCGTGAACCATTGGATAAACTGGTCATTTACCACATTCGCGTCGCACGCAACGCCGGCGGCGGACCCGTGCGGCGATCGTCGCTCTCCTTCGGTAACGCTCTGACCACGACAGACACCTTTTCGTGGTGAGCGGCGTCAGATTGAGGTCGCGGACCCGGCGGGAATCGGCGCCCCGCTGTTACGCGCAGGCGAAACCGTCCCGGCGTGACCGTAATGAGCCGCGAGCACCAGCAAAGTGTCACCTTTGCCGTCGGTCACATCGACCGGCGCCCCGACCTCGCCCTATACCCTCGGCATCCCGGCGGCACCCGTCCTGGCCAGGGCGAACATCCCGGTTGCGAACCCCCGATCTTCGGGTCCGTGGCGATGTGTCCTATTGACCCTCGATAGGGTGCCGTGCGCGGAATCGTTCCGACTCGCCGTAGGTTCTGGTGAAGAGTACCTAGGGAAAGGCTGTCCAACCGTGTTCGACCCGAAGGATCTCTACGAGCTCGCAGACGACGCGCCCGAGCTGCCCGATCCGGTGTTGCTGTACCACTTCGACGGCTTTGTCGACGCGGGCTCCGCCGGACGCCTCGCACTGGGCCACCTGCTGGCCGAGCTGGAGCACCGGGTCGTGGCGACGTTCGACGTGGACCGGCTGCTCGACTACCGGTCTCGCCGGCCCATCATGACCTTCGACACTGACCGATGGGTGGAGTGCGAGAGCCCGGAATTGGCCGTTCATGTCGCCAAGGACGCGACGGGAACGCAGTTCCTGGTGATGAGCGGGCCCGAGCCCGACCGGGAGTGGGAGCTGTTCACCAAGGCCGTGTCGGACCTGGTGGAGCGCTTGAAGGTGAGCAAGATCGTGACGCTCCACGGCATCCCCATGGCGGTCCCCCACACCCGCCCGCTCGGCCTCACGATGCACGCCAGCCGGCCCGAGTTGATCAACTCCCAGACGAGCGCGTTCGGACGGGTCCAGGTGCCGGGGAGCGTGGCGGCGCTGCTGGAGTTCCGGCTGGGGGCGCAGGGGCACGACGCGCTGGGGTACGCGATCCACGTACCGCACTACCTCTCGCAGGCCGAGTACCCGACCGCCGCCGTCACCGGCCTGGAGGCGGTGACGCGGGGCACGGGGCTGGTGTTCCCGCTGGACGGGCTGCGCGACGCGGCCCGCCGTACGACGACGGAGATCGAGGAGCAGATCCAGGCCTCCACCGAGCTCTCCACCGCGATCACGGGGCTGGAGCAGCAGTACGACGCGTTCGCGGGCGGCGCCGAGCGCGAGAACCTGATGGCCGAGACGACCCCGATGCCCACGGGCGACGAACTGGCCGCCCAGTTCGAACGCTTCCTCGCCGAGCGCGACGACGAGTAAAACCCCATATTTTACGGTGGCCCGAGCCGGCCCCACCCGCCGCACGTGGCCGGGGCCTGTCCAGGGTGACGCTCACCAGGTGTGCGTGGCGGGCCGCCGTCACGCCGCCCCGTGGGCCGTCTGGGTGGCGCCTCCGTGACCCCGGAACCAGGCGCCTTCATACCCCCGGAAACAGCGATGCCTTCATGACCCCGGAACCAGGGCCGTGGCCGGGCACCGCCTGAGGGGTCTTGACGGGCGTGCCGGATAGCCTGAGGAAATGACTGACATCCGGGTCGGACTGGTCGGCTACGGCACCGCCGGAGCGTATTTCCACGCCCCTCTCATCCACGCCACCCCCGGCCTGTCCCTGGCCGCCGTCGTGACCGGCAACCCCGCCCGCCAGGCCGAGGTGGCCGAGAAGTACGGCGCGGTCCCGGTGCCCGACGTGGAGGAGCTGTGGGGCCGGTGCGATCTCGTCGTGGTCGCCTCCCCCAACAGGACCCACGTGGCCACCGCCGCCTCCGCGCTCACCGCCGGCCTGCCCGTCGTCGTGGACAAACCCCTGGCCAGGACCGCTGCGGAGGGCCGGGAGGTGGTGCGGCTGGCCAAGGAGCGCGGGCTCATGCTGACCGTGTTCCAGAACCGGCGCTGGGACGGCGACTTCCGCACCGTCCGCAGGCTGGTCGAGGAGGGGCGGCTGGGTGACGTGCTGCGCTTCGAGTCGAGGTTCGAGCGGTGGCGGCCGATGCCGAAGGGCGGCTGGCGGGAGAGCGGGGGCGCGGAGGAGATCGGCGGGCTCCTCTACGACCTGGGCAGCCACCTGGTGGACCAGGCCCTGCAGCTGCTCGGCCCGGCGCGCGAGGTCTACTGCGAGAGCGACGTGCGGCGCGAGGGGGTGGCCTCCGACGACGACACGTTCATCGCGCTGACGCACGCGGGCGGGGCCCGGTCGCATCTGTGGATGAGCTCGGTGGCGGCCTGGCGGGGGCCTCGGTTCCGGGTGCTGGGCTCGGCGGCCGGGTTCGTGAAGTACGGGATGGACGTGCAGGAGGAGCGGCTGCGGGCGGGGATGTCGCCCGGTTCGCCGGAGTTCGGGGAGGATGACGAGGGGAGCTGGGGGCTGCTCGGCACGGAGGAGGCCCATCGTGCCGAGCGGACGGAGCCGGGGGCGTACCTGGACTTCTATCGCGGGGTGGTGGCGACGCTGCGCGAGGGGGCGCCACCACCCGTGGACCCGGAGAGCGTGATCGACACGCTGACCGTCATCGAGGCCGCCCGCCTGTCGGCCACCCAGCGCATCGTCACCCACCTGGGCTGACCCACCCACCCGCTCAGTCGCGGAGGCGGGTGTGGAGGGCGGTCGTGTCGGCGTCGGTCCAGCCGTGCCGGGTCAGCCAGCCCATCGCACCGCCGAACCGCTCGTCCAGCACCTGGAAGAACTGCTCGATGTACCGGGCCCGCGGCATGTGGTCGTCCGCCGGCCGCGAGTCCAGATCGCCCCGGTACGTCGCACTGCTCCGCAGCCGCTTGAGGATCAGCTCCAGCCGCTCCCCCGTCGCCACGTAGTCCTCGACGATCGCCTCGCGGGTCGCCCCCGCCACGTCCAGCGCCAGCGCCGACAGCACTCCGGTGCGGTCCTTGCCCGCCGCGCAGTGCACCAGCGCCGCCCCGTCGTCCAGCGACATCGCGCGCAGCGCCGCCACCACCGCGTCCGGGCGGTCGCGCAGGTAGCCGAAGTAGAAGCCGGTCACCCGCAGTTCCTCGTCCAGCCCGCGCTCGGCCCAGGGCAGCACCCGGTCGCCGTCGATGGTGTCGGCCTCGACGTCGGTGTGCGTGCCGCCCTCCGCGAACAGCGTCAAGTGGTGGTGGCGCACCTCGGGCACCAGGGTCAGCGGCCCCGGGCCCTCCATCGCGACCTCGGCGTTCGAGCGCAGATCCACGACGTGCCGCAGTTTCAGCTCACCCACCAGCACCGCCACGTCACCCGGCGTGAGGCCCTGCAGGTTGTCGGCGCGGAAGATCCGCCCGCGCCGGATGCGGCCGCCGTCGCGAGTCGGCAATCCGCCCAGGTCACGCGCGTTGACCGCGCCTTCCAGGTCTATCCACCTCGTCATCTCATCCATTATTGCGACCCTATATGTCCGCCAAATATGAGCGAATCCGAGGTTCATAACGCAGCATGAACGTATGGATCCACGAGCTCTGCCGCCCCGGCTGGTGATCGATCCAACGCTGCACCCGGAGATCTCGGTCGAGCTGCGGTCCAGCCCGCACATCCTCCGCCTGGCTCGATCCGGTGTGCGCGTGGACACCACGAAGAACCCTGCCCTCCTCTTCGTGATCCCGGCCCTCCTGATGGTGGTCGCCGTGGCGACCGACACGCCGGCCCTGCTGGTCCCCGGTGTGGGGCTCGGGCTGCTGGTCCTGTTCAGGTGGATGGCGTTGGACGGCACCTATCGATCGACCCGGCGGCGGATCCGCGCCGCCCAGGTCCACGCCAACCGCTTCATCCTCCCCGAGGACCTGGACTACCCCTGCCAGAGGCTGCTGCGCAGGGCGCAGAACGCGGTCGAGGCGATCATGGCCTCCCGCGTCCACCGGGACGGCCTGATCGACACCATCGACAACCGGGTCTCACTGCCCGAGGAGGTCTGGCAGATCGCCCAGCGGCTGCGGAAGCTGTCGTCCATGCACGCCGAGCACGGCAAGATCGTCCCGCGCGAGCTGCCGCCCGGCATGGAGGACGCGTTCAAGCCCTACACCACCGCGCTGGACGCCGCCTGGACGTCGCTGTCGCACCGGGTCCGCCACCTGGAGAAGTACGCCAAGCAGGTGGTCAAGGCGGACAAGGTCTACCACGCGCACCGGCGGCTCGAGGCGCTGGCCGCCAAGACCCCCGAGTACCAGCAGCTGATCGCCGACACCGTGCGGGACGAGCTGGCCCACGAGCGCATCAGGGAGCTGGCCGACCAGGCGGCGCACGTGCGCAAGCTGTTCGAGGAGAGCATCGCCCAGGCCAGGCTCGCGGCGGGCGAGCTGATCAGGACGCCCCTGACCTGAGGGTCAGGGGCCGGCGCGTCTGAGGAGCTCCAGGGTACGGCGCATGCCGGCCTCGTTGCCGAGGCTGCGGTAGATGTCCCTGGCCTGCTCCAGCGGCTCCACCGCGGCCCCGCGGCCGCCCGCGTCGAGGTGCGCCTCCCCCAGGTAGCGCAGGCTCCTGGCCATCCACCACCGGTCCTCGAGCTCCTCGAACCCCCGCACCGCCCGCCGCAGCTCCCGCTCCGACTCCTCGATCCGGCCCAGCCGCGCCAGGGCCCGCCCGGCCGACACGGCGGTCCTGGCCACCCCCCACGAGTCGCCCAGCGCGGCCAGGATCTTCTCGGCCCGCCGGACGAAGTCCAGCTCGCGCAGCCCGTTGTCGGGGTCGCCGACCTCCCCCGCGGCCCGCAGGCAGCGGGCCTCCTCCCACAGCTCCCCGCGCTGCTTGAACATCTCGGAGGCCCGGTCGAGGCTGAACCCGGCCCTGGTGAACAGGTTGGCCGCCGGCCGGAGGTCGCCCGCGCGGTGCTCGGCGCGCGCCTGCGCGGCCAGCACCTCGCCGTAGACGCGCAGGGTCTGGGCCTCGGAGTAGCGGTTGCCGTCCCGCTTGAAGATCTCCAGGGCGTCTTCCAGCAGCTCCCTGGCCTCGTCGGGACGGCGTTCCGACATGCGCATCTCGGCGAGGTTGCGCTGGGTGCGGGCCATCCACCACAGGTCGTCCTCGCCCTTGAACGCGGTGATGGCCCCGATGAGATAGTCCTGCGCCCGGTCCAGGTGGCCGTCGCTGAACAGCGTCATGCCGATCGTGCGCATGGCCCTGGCCGCCCACCAGGTCTCCCCCAGCTCCTCGAACGTCTCCAGCGCCCGCCTGGCCTCCTCCAGCGCCCGCTCCCGCAGGCCCAGGCCGCCGTGCACGGAGGCGCTGTCGAGCAGCGCGATGGCCAGCGCGCGCCGGTCGCCGACCTGCGCGGCGGCCTCGCAGCCGAGCTCGGCGACGGCCACCCAGTCGGCCCAGTACGCGCGCAGCGAGTGGCACAGGGAGCAGAACGCCCTGGCCAGCCCCCAGGTCAGCTCCCACAGCCGGAGCTGGCGGGCCAGGTGGATCATGGCGAGCAGCGTCAGCCGCTCGGCGTTGAGCCAGTCGCCGGCCCGGACCTGCCCGTCGGCGTCGGAGCGGCGTCCACCCTTGCTCCAGTCCTGCGGCCAGCGGTTCTGCGCGGCCTCCTCGGCGCGGCGGCGGTAGCCGTAGAGCACGCGCTCGACGGCCGCCCTGCGCCGCTCGGCCTCGTCCTGCTCGGCCAGCTCCGCGGCGAACACCCTGACCAGGTCGTGCAGCCGGTAACGCATCGTGCCGGTCTGGTCGGTGCCCGAGCACTCGGCGAGCTGGGCGTCGATGAGGGCTTCGAGCTGGTCGGCGCCGTCGAGCCCGGAGCTGTCGAGCAGCTCGCCGGCCACCCAGCCGGGCACGTCGGGCGCGGTGAGCGCGCTGAGCAGGCGCAGCAGGCGGCGCTGCATGCCCGTGCAGTCGTCGTAGCTGAGCTGCACGGAGGCGCGCACGCTCTTGTCCACCGTCGGGGCCACTTCGAGCTGGTCGAGACGGCGGCGCGTGTCGGCCAGCCGGGCGGACATCTCGCGCATGCTCCACTGCTCGCGGGTGGCCAGCCGGGCACCGCAGATGTTGATCGCCAGCGGCAGGTAGTCGCACAGCCGCACGACCTCCTTGGCGGCCTCCAGGTCGTCGACGACCCGGTCGCCGCCGGCCAGCCTGGCCAGCAGCTCCACTCCGTGCGCCTCGCTGAACACGCCCAGCCGCGTGTCATGGGTGCCGTTCAGGAACAGCGGCGCGCGCGAGGTGACCAGCACCGCGCAGCCGGGCTCGGCCGGGATCAGCGCCTTGACCTGTTCGGCGTCGTGGGCGTTGTCGAGGCCGATGAGGATCCTGCGGCCCTTGGTCCAGGTCAGCCAGAGCTTGCGTAACTCGTCCAGGCCGCCGGGGTCGGTGGTCAGGCGCACGTCCAGCGCGCGCAGGAACCCGATCAGCACCTCGTCGGGGCGCACCGGTGCGTCCACGCCGCCGCGCAGGTCGGCGTAGAGCCTGCCGTCGGGGAACCAGCCGGCCGTCTCGTGCGCGAACCTGGTCATCAGCGCCGACTTGCCGACGCCGCCCCGGCCGTACAGGGAGACCACGAGGGGCGGTGAGAGGCCGGGGGTCTTCCTGCGCTCGGTGAAGACCTCGTGCAGCTCGGCCAGCGCCTCGGCGCGGCCGGTGAAGTGCTCGGGGACCGGCGGCCACTGGTCGGGCGGGTGCGGGCCGGGCGCGGGGAGCGCCTGCTGCCGGGGCTCGCGCGTCTCTGTGGTGGCCCAGGTGGTCAGCCCGACGAGGACGGCCGCCGCGCCGGTCACGGCGATCTTGGCCAGCGGCGGGATCTCCCAGTCCACGGAGGCGGTCAGCACGCTCGCGGCGGCGGCCGCGAGGCCCGCGGAGATGGGCGCGGCCCATGGCACCTTTCTGCGTCTTTTACGCGGTTTGTCAGGTAGGTCCCCTGTCAACGAACACCCCCTATGGGGTAATTCAAGCCAATGGGGTACGGCTTGCGCCAGCCGTACCCCATCGTTCATCTGTTAGCCGATCACATGACAGGTGGCCGTGGCCGTCTTGCTCGGGTCGCTCTCCGAGGTGGCGGTGAGCTTGACCCTGGCCAGGCGGTCGCCGCCGGTCCCGCGCACGGCGTTCACGGTGACGAGGTCCTGCTTGCCGAACGCGACGGAGTCCAGCGCGTTCGGGAGCTGGGCGGTCCAGCCCTTGCCCTGGATCTCGGCCTTGAGCCGGTAGACGTCGGAGTTCAGGTAGGCGCCGACGTCCTCCGGGTGCTGCCCCTGCGCCGGGGCCGCCTTGCCGGTGTTGAACAGCGGGAACTTGCAGGTGGAGATGTTCTTGGCGGTGGGCAGGCCGGCCGAGGGGAGCAGCTTGACGCCGCGCTTCTGCGGGCCCGCGCCGTCGAGCGAGCGGATGGCGACCGTGTAGGACAGCTCGCCGTCGCGGTCGCGTTTGACGTCGGTGACGTAGAAGTGCAGGCGGTTGGCCTGGTCGACGTACTCGTACTCGCTGCCGGAGTCCGTGCCGGCGTGGAAGAGGGCGTCGGCGAGCTGGCGGTAGTCGCCGACCGTGATCGGCACCTTCGTCCCGTCGGGCAGCACGTAGTCGGTCATGCCGATGTCCTGCGGGTTCGCGTCGATCACCCACTCGAACGGGGACCGGTCCTGGTTCTTGGTCTTGGCCAGCAGGACGCCGGAGTCGGGCGTGAAGGAGTCGGTGCCCACGCGGTCCACGACCTCGACCGTGTAGTTCTCGTAGCCGCCGCCGTCACACAGCGGGTTCGTCGTGACGTCGCAGGCGGGGCTCTTGTCGCCGGTGTCGAAGGAGATGTTGACGCCGGACAGCTCGTTCTTGCCCGGCTGGACGGCGCGGGCCACGACCCGGGCGGTGACCAGGCCCGACTCGTCGAGCGCCTCACGCGAGAGGCGTAAGACGTTCTGCTCGTCCACCATCTCCAGCTTGATCTTGTTGCGCAGCATGTGCTGCGCGCCCATGGACGCGCCGGCGGTCGGCGGGATCAGCCAGCGGGAGTGCGGGCCGCCGGGGCCGTTGAAGCTGCCGCGGCTGAGCATCTCCCAGACGCCCGTGTACGCCCTGCGCGCCGGCACGCCGTACGGGTTGTTGTAGTTGTCGGCGATGCCCATGATGTGGCTCAGCTCGTGGGCGTAGACGGCCATGCCCGAGCTCTCGGCCTGGACCGAGTCGATGCCGAAGCGGGCGTTCGGCCAGAAGTTGGAGCCGGCCTGCCACGAGGTCCAGTCGACGTAGCGGGTGGCCACCCAGTTGGGCAGCGCGGGGTCCGGCGGGCCCCACTCGTCCGGCACGTCCTCCTTGGTCGGGAACTTCATCATCCCGAACTCCTGCCAGGTGGCCGACTCGTCCTGACCGGCGCTCAGGTAGAAGACGAAGTCGAACTGCTTGGCCACCTCCTCGCCCACGGAGGCGATCCAGGCGGCGTTGCCCTCGGTACGCAGGTTCTTGTTGCAGGTGTCACCCGCCGGGCAGCCGGTGCCGCCCTGGAACTCCATCGCGTACTCGTGGTCCTTGCCCGACAGCGTGTAGGGCCCGAACCCGGTCAGCTCCACCCCGTACCTGCCGCCCGAGTCCTCCATCCAGTACTCGTGGATGGTGTGACCCTTGTTGAGGTCGTTCGGGGTGTTGAGGAAGTCCTGGTAGAACTTGGCCACCTGGTCGCGCGGGACGTCGTGGGCCTCGGCGCTCGGGTTCGCGTAGATCGTCGAGCCCTTGGGCTGCGTCACCACGAACGACTGGTTCGGGTAGTCGAGCAGCACGAGCGCGCCCTTGAACGTGCGCTTCGACCCCTTGACGGCGGGGTCGTTCCACTTGGTGCCGGGCGGCCGTTTGTAGTCCGCCCACGTCATGTTGTCGGGATTCTCCCAGTTCTGCGGATCAATCGGCTTGATGCCGCCGGCTGGGCCGGAGCGCAGGGCCTGGGCGTCGGCGGGTTCGTCGAGCTGCCAGGGCTGCGTTTGCGGCCAGTGGTTCTGCCGCCACGGATACTCGGGTTCGGTGGGGGGTGCTGCGGAAGCAGGGGTCGCCATCAGGCTCACCGGGATCAGCACGATGGCCGCCAGCAAACCCTTCAGCAGCTTCTTCGGGGCAATCACGGATTGACGGTATAGACGATATTGACGGAGATCACCGATCAGTTGTAGGGAAGAACCGTAGTGGTCTTTCCGACAATTGTTGAAATATCCACGTAAAGGTGTTGGTGTGGCGGATCTCCAGCGGACCGTGGACGAGCTCGCCGCGCGTCTCGGCCGCCCCCTGCTGCTCGAGGACCGCGTGCAGCGCGTCGTGGCCTACAGCGAGCAGAACGGCGCCATGGACGACATCCGCCGCGACTCGATCCTGCGCCGCAGCACCACTCCCGAGGTGCGGCAGTGGTTCCGGGCGGCCGGCGTGCACGAGGCGACCGGGCCCGTGCGCACCCCGGGCGCGCCGCACTTCGGCCTGCTGCCACGGGTGTGCGTCCCGGTACGGCACGCGGACGCGCTGCTCGGCTTCCTGTGGTTCGTCGACGCGGGGCCGGCCATGGCCGACGCCGAGGTCGCCGAGGCCGTGGCCGCCGCCCCGGCGCTCGCGCTGGCCCTGTTCCACGAGAGCCTGGCCAGCGGGCTGGCCTCCCACCGGGAGCTGGAGGCGGTCACCGGGCTGCTGGCGGGCGAGCGGGACGCGGCCAGGCAGCTCATCGAGGCGGGCGCGTTCCCGCAGGCGCAGCCGGTGACCGTACTGGTGGCCAAGCCGCGCGGGGCCGAGCCGGACGAGGCGCTCAGGCTGGGGCTGGAGCAGGGGCTGCTGGCGTTGCGGCGGCGGCTGAACGGTCACCATCCGCTGCACCTGGTCCGCTACGACCACGCCGTGCTGCTGACCGCCGGGCCGCCGGTCTCCCCCGACGAGCTGCACGCGGCCATGCCGGTGCCGGTGGTGGTCGGGGTGGGGCGGACCAGGCCGGCGCTGGCGGAGGCGGCGGAGTCGTACCGGGAGGCCAGGCACGCGGCGGAGGTGACCTCGCGGGTGCCCGGGCTCGGGCGTACGGCCGAGTGGGCGCGGCTCGGCGTCTACCGGATGCTCACCCAGCTGCCCGACCAGGAGCTGCACCCGGGGCTGGAAGGACTGCTGGCCGACGCCCAGTACCTGCCGCTGCTGGAGACCCTGGAGACCTACCTGGACCTGGCCGGGAGCGCGGTCGCCACCTCTCGGGCGCTGCGGCTGCACCGGACGTCCCTGTACTACCGGCTGCAGCGGGTGGAGGAGCTGGCCCGTACCGACCTGAAGGACGGGGGCGAGCGGCTCGCGCTGCACCTGAGCCTGAAACTCGCCCGCCTCTCCGGTCGATATTTACCGAGAGAATCGCATAATTTGTCCTAATTGCGAACCTGAAAGGGCTCACGTTTAATGCCCTGACAGGGATGATCCGACGGGAGTGCCGATGCCGTCTGCGAAACGTGCCGGTCCGGTCCTGAACAGGCGCGCGCCCATGCCCGTCGTGGTCCATTCCGGCCCGCTCGTCCTGCCCGTCTGCGCCGATCCCATTCGCGACGGGGCCGTGGCACTCAAGGGCGACCGGGTGGTCGAGGTGGGCACGCGGGCCTCGGTGACCACGTCCTTCCCCGCCGCCGAGGAGCTGCGGTGGACCGGCATGATCGTGGCCGGGCTGGTCGACGCCCGCGCCGCGGGGTCCGCCTCCGGGCCGGCCGCC